>JAZOQF010000038.1:0-4276 GCA_045655905.1 Acutalibacteraceae bacterium
TTTAAATATTTATTTACTATGAAAAAATTATTTATCGCTGTATTCGTAGCTTTGACTGCTATGGCAGCAAATGCACAGTCGTGGGTAGGTGGTTCACTCGGTATTGATGTTACTGCACGAAAAGAAGATAAGGCATTAACAACATTTACAATTTCTCCAGAGTATGGTTACTCAATCAACGACAAATGGGATATCGCAGTAGCCCTTGAGGAGGAGACTACATTTTATGATGACTATGATTTAAATGTCATTTCAATTGAACCATTCGCACGATACACTTTTGCAAAAGCCGGTATCGCATCTTTCTTTGTTGATGGCGGAATAGGTTTCGGTTGCGAATATGTCAATTATGAAGGTAAGACACTCGATGATACAGCATGGGGCTTCTCAATCGGCTTCAAACCGGGTGTCAAGTTAGAGGTTGCCGAAAATTTTGCGATTGTTGCAAAGCTCGGATTCTTGGGTTACAGAAGATACGAGGAAAATGAAAAATATTCCGATGTAGGCACTTATAACTCATTCGGTTTTAACCTTGATGGTGACGCTTTGTCATTTGGTGTACACTGGAGTTTCTAATTCACACTTTGCATATACATAAAAAGGATGCTCGCAATGAGCATCCTTTTTATGTATATCACTACTTACGTTTTTTGAGAATGATAAACTTGAATTGTGTGGAGTTTGAACAGTATTTGTTGTTGTAAGTTTGGTTTATAGAATAAAATTAGTACATTCGCAGCATAATTGAAAATCTATTGCCTATGAAACATCGCGTATAATCTGATACGCACATTTTAGACATATTGGAAAAGCGTTTTAGCTTGTATTCTGCGTTCCCTAAAGTTTGGCGACTAAATGGAAAAACCAACAAGAATAGAGCAAAAATGCTCGTGCTGTTTAGCGCGGGCTTTTGGTTATTCTGTTGGTTAGGTTACGCCAAACACCTTGGGACGAGAATATACTAATTGTCCTGCGCTTTTTTTGTGCGTATATTTTCTCTGTTCAACAAGGACCGGAGTAACCCGAAAAGCCGAAAAAGAGTAGGGGAAATGATTATATTTATTTGATATGAAAAACCTTAAATTTTTATATACTCTTTTATTGTTTGTTTCTGTTTTTGGCTTTGTAGCTTGTGGTGATGACGACGAAAAAAACGCAATTACTCCTCCTAATAATGCTCCAACGATAGAGGGTATTTGGATGTTAGGTGATGAGACGGAAGAATTTGGTTTTTGTTTAGTGCTTAATAGTGATAAGACCGGTGTAATTATTGAGGGGGCATTTGATGAAGAAAAGGAAACTCGTTATTTCAGATATACTTATGATTCAGAAAAAATGGTATTGACTATTACTGAAAGTGGAGAATGGCCTTATGAGATTGACGTGTATAGGTTAACTTCAAGCCAATTGATAACGATAGAAGGTGATGGTGACCTTGGTACTTTTTCGAGGTACAATGGAAATATAAAAGATTTGGAGAGATTGTTGAATATGAAGTTGTAAAATATCACCATTTTCTGATGTGAGAATTTATCTTGCACTGATTGGAATTTAAATAGTTCATCGTCACGACGGATAGCCTATCCGTCGTGACGATGAACTATTTAAATTGTTATTTCTGCAACAATATCGCTTTTCAAGGAATATATATTTGCAAGCAAAAATAATAGTTATGAAGAACACTAATTTAAATGGTAAAACATACCGATTGCAAATATTCAATGACCTTGATGTTGAGAATGAATTTGGTATGCCTATTGTCAAAAATTACAATGGCGAAAAACCTGTGGCTTTGCAAGTTTTTAACAAGGCTGTAGTAAATAAGAAATATGATAAAACAGTCCATTTTTATTTGAACGATAAAGAGTTTATAAGGATATTGACATATCCGGAGAAGTATCTTGAAATACTCAAACGATTTAAATCTGTTATCTCACCCGATTTTTCTCAATACATTGATATGCCGCATCCAATGAGATTCTATCATTGTTTTCTCAACAAGGCTTTTGCTGCATATTGGAGAAATAATGGTGTAAATGTTATTCCTAATGTTACCTGGAGTACTCCGGATAGTTATGATTATAGCTTTGCCGGTTTTGAAAAAAATGGAGTTATTGCTATCAATTGTACCGGAGTGAAAAAAACGGGATATTCCAAATATCTTTGGTTAGAGGGGTATAAAGAGGCTGTCAAACGTTTGCAACCTAAGTGTATTGTACGTTATGGCGAAAGAATGCCTGATGAGAACGAGAAAATAGGTATGTTTTTTGAGAATGAAAACTATAAAATGTTAAATAATGGGCGGAAACGGTAGTTTTATTAGTGGAATAACTAACTTTGAAGAAAATCGACGGTACAAAACAATACTAAGTATTGGAGATAATATAAAAATACTTGAAACAAAAAATCCTCGGTTAGGTTTAAAACTTCCGGAGGAGAGCCATACTCCAAACAGAATATATGCTGCATTTTATCGTAGCGGAAAAGGACTCAAGGAAATTGGTGTATATGGAGCAGATGGAAAGAAATTGTATGAGATACATACAATTGACCATCATGGGTTGGGAGCTCATTATCATAATTGGTTAGGAGGTAAGCCTGTTAATGATGATGCTCATGTATTGACAAATGAAATGAAAGGCTTAATAAACAAAATTACAAATTTCAAGAAATGAACAACACATATATAATCAACGATGTAAACGGCAATCCAATGAATGCCAAATATCCTCCAAACAAGGAGTTTTATGGTGAAAAATTCAGTGGGTATAAAAGTCAGAATGAGAAAATTCTGTTTCATGATTTTGTAGTAATGTCAAAGGATGTTTCGTTTATGCATAATGGTACAAGATATTACTTTTATGTGCATAACACCACTGCGATAGCGTATAATGTAGAGCGCAAAGAAAAAATTGCTGAATATCCAAATGAATTGGAATTGCTTGAAAATTTTACAATTGACGGTCAACCATTCATTAGTTTGATTGATGAAATAGATGATATCAAGACATTCTATAATGTATTCAAACCTCATTTGGCATTAGATGATAATGGGTATCCATATAACTGTAAATATCCGCCAAACAAAGAGAAATATGGAGATATTTATGAAGGGTATAAGACTTGGACTGAAGAGGTGTTTTTTCATAGGTTTGGAATATTATGTTACGATGTTTGTTTTGTTTATAAAAACAATGAATATCATTTATTGAAAGAATACAATTATGCAGCAGTATGTGACGAGCATTATACAGAGGAATATGAAACATTTGCTGACGAGATGGCTTTGATAGAGAATTTCAAAATAAATGGCAAACCTCTGATAGAGTTGATAGATGACATTATAGAGATTGATTCGGTGTGAAACGATATAAATTTTACCGAACAATTTCAAAAGAGACGGACAGGCTTCTGAAGCCTGTCCGTCTCTTTTGAAATTATCACCACCACTTCGCGGGAGTGTCACTCATTTCGAATGTGAGCTTACCGCCCTTGGCAATGTCACTATGCTCAATGTATGGCAGATTGTGTGGTTTGCCGTTGAGCTTTATACTCTTTATATATATATTGGTATCGCTGTTGTTGATTGTCTCTATAACGAACTTGCCGCCTGCAACAGTCAGTTCTGCGCGGTCAACGATTGGCGAGCCGAACCAGTAGCGTGCCCCTGCCGGTTCTACCTGGTAGAATCCGAGTGCCGACATTATATACCAAGCCGACATCTGTCCCATATCTTCGTTGCCTGAGAGACCGTCAAAATCGTTGCGGTATTGTGTCTTCATAACCTCGCGTACCCACTTGGCAGTCTTGTGCGGTTCGCCCATCATTGTATAAAGGTATAATATATGGTGGCTCGGTTCGTTACCATGTGCGAACTGACCTATCATGCCGGAAATATCGGGTGACGGGTCGCCTTCCACTGTTGATGGTGCAAGGAACAATGAGTCAAGGCGTGCCATACATGCCTCTTTGCTTCCGAATAGTTCGATGTAGCCGTCGAGGTCCTGCGGTACCAGCCAGGTGTATTGCCATGCGTTGCCTTAAGTCGGATCGTAGCCATGTCGTTCTGTGAGCCAAGGAGTTGAGGATTTAATTTGTCTTCCTAAGACCGCTTGGCCTCCGACTTACTACTGCGAAGGCAACGCATGGCAATACACCTGGCTGGTACCGCAGGACCTCGACGGCTACATCGAACTATTCGGAAGCAAAGAGGCATGAAGTCGGATCGTAGCCATGTCGTTCTGTGAGCCAAGGAGGTGAGGATTTAATTTGTCTT
>JAZOQF010000039.1:0-10722 GCA_045655905.1 Acutalibacteraceae bacterium
GGCTTTAGTAATGATTATAAAACCGAGGAAGATTATAACGCAGATGATTTCTTTGGTCGCCGTGCAGCACTTAGCGTTTCGGGTCAACTTGAGGGCGAGGTTGCCGCAATGGCAATGGGTAAAATTTATACCTTTGGTCCATCTTTCAGAGCCGAAAAGAGTAACACTCCTCGTCACGTTGCAGAGTTTTGGCACGTTGAACCCGAGGTAGCATTTGCAGAGCTTCCTGACATTATTGAAATCGCTGAGGATATGATTAAATATATCATCAACGCAGTGCTTACAAAATGTCCTGAGGAAATGAAATTCTTTAATGCTCATTTTGAAAAAGGACTAATTGAAAAACTTCAGAATGTTGTTAATAATGACTTTGCAATTATGACATATACAGAGGCTATAGAACTTTTGAAGAAATCCGGAAAGGATTTCCAATATCCCGTAGAATGGGGTTGCGATTTGCAGACTGAACACGAAAAGTATATTTCTGAGGAAATCTGCAAAAAGCCCGTTTTCCTTACCGATTATCCGAAAGAAATTAAATCTTTCTATATGAAACAAAATCCCGACGGCAAGACCGTTGCTGCTACCGATTTGTTAGTTCCCGGAGTTGGAGAAATTATTGGTTGTAGTGAGCGTGAGGCTGACCTTGATAAGCTTTTAGAGGCTATGAAGGTTAGAGGAATGTCTATGGATGAGTATGAGCATTATATAGCGCTTCGTCGCTTCGGCTCAGTACCTCACAGCGGTTTTGGTTTGGGACTTGAGAGAATTATACTTTATATTACAGGAATGCAAAATATACGTGACGTAATTCTTTACCCCAGAACAGTTGGCAGCATTTATTAATTGGAGTGATTTTAATGTCATCATATAAACCCCTTTTAAGTGATTTTGAAACTCAAAGGGCAATTTCCCTTGTTAAGGATAAATTCACAGCTGAGCTTTGCTCTGTCTTGAATCTGTCAAGAGTAACGGCTCCGTTGTTTGTCAAAACAAGCAGTGGACTTAATGATAATTTAAACGGTGTTGAGCGTCCTGTTTCCTTTGATATTTTGGAGACAGGTGAAATGGCTGAGGTTGTTCACAGCCTTGCAAAATGGAAAAGAATGGCGCTTCATAATTACGGTTTTCCTATGCATACTGGACTTTACACCGATATGAATGCTATTCGCCGTGATGAAGAGTGCGACAGTATTCATTCCATTTATGTTGACCAGTGGGATTGGGAAAAAATCATAACAGCCGAAGATAGAAACTTAGATTATTTGAAAGAAACTGTAAGAAATATTTTTTCGGCACTTAAAAATACTGAAAAAGCCGTATGCGAGGCATATCCTTGTATCGAAGAAAGCTTGCCCGACGAAATTGCTTTTGTCACCACCCAAGAGTTAGAGGACAGATACCCTGATTTAACTGCAAAACAAAGGGAATATGAAGCTGCAAAGGAATATGGAGCAGTATTTTTAATGCAAATTGGCGGTAGGCTTAAAAGCGGTAAAAAGCATGACGGCAGAGCACCTGACTATGACGATTGGACATTGAATGGCGACATTCTTTTATACAACAAGGTTCTCGATATTGCTTTTGAAATTTCTTCAATGGGAATTCGTGTTGATAGGGTAAGCTTGATGAATCAGTTGAAAGCTGAAAATGCTGAGGATAGAATGGAGTTCAATTTCCATAAAATGCTGTCTGTGGGCGCTTTACCGTTAACTATTGGCGGTGGTATCGGTCAGTCGAGACTTTGCATGTTCTTGCTTAAAAAAGCCCATATTGGTGAGGTACAGGTTTCTATTTGGCCGGAGAAGGAAATTGCTAAGGCTAAAAAGTCTGGAATAAATCTTCTTTAAACGGAGTAAATAAAATGAAGCTTAAATATAATTTTGTAATTAACGAGGTTGCAGGCAGTACTGTTGCGGTGGCTGTCGGTGAAGATGCCGCAAAGTTTAAAGGCTTTATAAAAATGAATTCCACAGGCGCTGAAATTTTTCGAATGCTTAAAAATGATGTTTCTAAGGAAATTTTAGTAGAAAATTTAAGCGAAATTTATCCTGAAGAGGAAATAGAATTACTTGTTAAGAGTGTTGAAAGTTTTGTAGCAGAATTAGTTGAAGCTGAGGTTTTAGAGTAATGCTTAGTTTACAGAATGATGATGTTATAAAAGCTCTTAAAAGCGGTGAAATCATTATTTCTCACTTCTCGGGAACGAGTATGTATCCTATGCTCAAAAGCGGTAAGGATAGGGTAGTTGTTGCCCCTGTTGACAGTACCTTAAAAAAGAACGATGTTCCTTTGTATAAAGGCAGTAATGGTAAACTTGTCCTACATAGGATAATTAAGGTTAAATCTGACGGTTATGTTATACGAGGGGATAACCTTTATCACAATGAGTATGATGTTACCGATGAGAAAATTGTAGGTATTCTTAAAGGTTTTTACAAGGGAGATAAGCTTTATAATTGCGATACCGATTTCAAATATAAACTTTATGTATATTTTATCCGCGCAACTTATCCTTTAAGATATGTTTTCGTAATGCTTTTGCGTCCGTGCTTAGTGAAAATAAAACGTTTTTTAAAGAGACAAATAAATTTTGAAAAAAATTAAAAAAAGTGTTGCATTTTCTGACGTTTTGTGTTATTATAACTTTTGCGTGAGTTAGAAGATGTATCTAACTTGTTACTACTAAATTGGAGGTGTCACGATGCCGAATATTAAATCTGCTAAGAAAAGAGTTCTTGTAAGCAAGGCTAACTACGAGCGCAATAAGGCTTACCGTTCTGATTTAAGAACTGCTATCAAAAAGGCTGATGCTGCTATCAATGCTAAGGCTGATAATATGGCTGAGGTTGTTGATGTTGCTGTTCAAAAAATTGATAAGGCAGCTTCCAAGGGTATTATTCATAAGAATAATGCAGCAAGAAAGAAATCTGCAATTGTTACTCGTTTTAACAAAGCTAACGCTTAATTTTTGTAATGAAAGTTATGACCGTTACAGCTTAAAAATGTAACGGTCTGTTTGCTTTATTTATGCGATTTTTTCTTGAATTTATGCTTGACAATCTAAGGCATTTATGGTATATTATTTAGGCGCTGAAACGCTGGTGTAGCTCAGTTGGTAGAGCAGCTGATTTGTAATCAGCAGGTCGGGGGTTCGAGTCCGTCCACCAGCTCCATTACAACTTAATATGGGAGATTTCCCGAGTGGCCAAAGGGGACAGACTGTAAATCTGCTGGCTTCGCCTTCGGTGGTTCGAATCCACCATCTCCCACCAAAACAAAACCGACCAATAGGTCGGTTTTTTGTTTTATTGTTAGTGATTTGTAGATTAAAAACACCTTGTCATAAGACAAGGTGTTTTCTTTTAAATAGAAGTTTTTAAATTTTCAGCTTTTACAAGCGCATCATCAATATGAGGGCAGAAGTTGTCTTCACCAATCATATCATAAAAACCTGATTTTCTCATAACCTGTAATGGTTGTTCATTTACATGGGAAAGAATTAGTTTTACACCCTGTTTTTTACACTTTTTATAAAGAGTCTCAAGTGCGTTAAGTCCTGTCGAATCAAGTGATGGAACAGCACGCATTCTAAGAATTAAGCAGCGAGTATAATCTTTAAGAATGATTTCGGGAATCTTGTCTGCGACACCGAAGAAAAGAGGGCCGCTTATTTCATAAACCCTCACATCTTTTGGAACAACTTTCAGGTCAATGCCGTCCTCATCGGTATCAGGGTCGATATATTTCCAACCGTTTACGGAGGTTTCGTCGCTCATACGTTTCATAAAGAGCATTGCAGTAAGCACCATACCTACAGCTATTGCAACAACAAGGTCAAAGATTACTGTGAGAACAAAGGTAACAAGAAGAATTAGTATGTCGCTTTTTGGTGCTGTTTTGACTATGCGCACAAACTTTTTCCATTCGCTCATATTATATGCAACAATAAAGAGTATAGCGGCAATTGTTGGCATCGGGATGAGTCCTGCATAGGGCATAAGGAATAGTAGAACGAGCAGAAGCACAATAGCGTGAACCATTCCTGCTATAGGTGTTCTGCCACCATTCTTGGCATTTGCGGCTGTTCTGGCGATTGCACCCGTTGCGGGAATTCCACCAAAAAGCACTGATGCTATATTACCAATACCCTGTCCTACTAACTCTGCATTTGAATTGTGGCGTGAATTAACCATACCATCTGCCACAACACAAGAAAGTAGGGATTCAATAGCAGCAAGAACCGCAATGGTGAATGCATCGGGAAGAACGGCAGAAACTTTTTCGAAACTTAAATTCATACCTGCAAAATCCACTTCTGGAAGTCCTTTTGGAATGGTGTAGAGGTCACGAATTGTATATACACCCTCTTCAAAACCGGGCAAAAACGCAACCATTAAAGCGCCTACGAGAACAGCTATAAGTGAAGGTGGTATCCTTTTTTCGATTTTAGGATAGAAAATAAGAATTGCTAAACTTACCGCACCAACGACAAGTGCTTGCCAAGAAAATGTGCCAATAAATTCGATGTTGGCTTCGATTTTTTCAATAGTTTCAATGGGTTTTACCCCAGCGGTATATGTAATACCTGCAAAATCCTTTATCTGTCCGATAAGAATTGTAAGAGCAATACCGGATGTAAAACCTGTTGTTATTGTGTGTGGAATGAATTTGATGAGCGAACCGAAACGGAAAACACCCATAATAATAAGCATAATACCTGCAAGAATAGTGGCAATGAAAAGCCCGTCCATACCTTGGGAAGCGACTATACCTGCAACAATTGATGCGAAGGCTGCTGTTGGTCCTGCGATTTGTATTCGGCTACCACCAAACAGAGATACAAAAAATCCTGCCGCAATGGCCGTATATATACCGCAAGCAGGCTCGACACCAGAAGCCAAAGCCAAAGCAATTGACAAAGGCAAGGCAATAATTGCGACTATAATACCTGCAATAATGTCCTTGGTGAACTGTTCGGCTGAATAATTTTTCATTACAGAAAAGAATTTTGGCTTAAGATAAAAACTTTTCAAAATTAAACATCTCCTTTTTACCGAAAGTAATTATACCCCTCAAAGTATAAAAAGTAAAGTGTTATATTAGATAAATGATTGCTTATAAATTTACATTATGTTATACTAATAATACAGAAATTTCAAAAGGGGACTGCTTTCATGTTAAAATTGAAAAATTATCTCTTATTTTTTATGGAACGATACAAGTTTCCTCAAGATGCCAAAGAAACATTTTTACAGGCATTTGAAAGTATATTTGAAAATCAAGATGCCGCTAAGAGTTTTAGCGATATTCTCAATGAGTATAATCAAAATATAAATTGCGATTACCAACAAATGTTAGAAAATACCACAAAAATTGGCGACGAATTGGGAATACACTCTTACACTTCTTCATTGTTATTATTTATACTTTTATCTAAAAGACTTCGTGAAAATTATGCAGAGCGTGGAATTAGTGAGGAAATATTTTTCAATTCCATTAACGACCTTTATTATAAACTTATTGAATGTAGAACAATCTACGGAATAAATGGCACCTATGTTGCAAATTGGTTTTGGAGATTTTTTAATTTGACTCGCTTTGCGCTTGGCCGTTTGCAATTTGAGGTTATTGAAATTTATGAAGAAGGTACTATTGATGGTGTTTATTTTCCAAAAGGCACCAAAGCTATTAATGTACATATTCCGAGAACGGGAACTAAACTTTCATACGAAGAAGTTTTGAATTCTTATCGTTTAGCTGCCGAAGTGTTTGCCGACGAATTTATCGAGCAACCTATAGTTTTTTGCTGTGATTCATGGCTTTTAGACCCGTGGCTTTTAACTGTTTTGAATCCAACGTCCAATATATACAGTTTTTCGAAAGATTATAAAATTGTCAAAATAAAAGAATGCGGTGCGGAATATATTGCACGAGTTGTTTTTGAACAAAATTACACAGGCAATCCTGCAGATTTATCTGTTAAATCATCGCTTCATAAGTCATATTCGAGGCGAATTGAAAACAATGAAGAGCTAAATGTTGCTTTTGGTATGTTTGTGTATCAAAACGGCGAAATAATAAATACATAAAGGAGCAATTCAAATGATGAAAAAGGGTTTGAATAAAAATGTTAAATTATATAATGTTTTGTTTCCGTTTTGGATGCTGATACTGTTCCCTGTGATGTGGCTTATAATTTTGCCGGGTAATTTTATTATTGATAGCTTGGTTTTGCTTTTTAGTATGAAATTTTTAAAAGTTGAAGAAAAAAAGCAGTTTTACAAGAAAAATATATTAAAGATTTTTGCTTTTGGTATGCTATCTGATTTTATTGGCGCAGCGTTTTTATTTTTAATGCTTGTCACAGAGATGAGTACTATGGGTGATGAACTTTATTTTACAATACCCGCACTCATAATATCGGCTGTTATGATTTATATTTTTAATTACTATATTACATTTAAAAAGCAAGATAAAGTTTTAAGACATAAAATGGCGCTGATTTTTGCTGTTGTGACCGCTCCGTATACGTTTTTAATACCAACAACATGGATTTATTAAGTTGAAAGACCAACGTTTTGTTGGTCTTTTTATAATATTTAACAACAATTTATATTTACTTTACAAAATATTCAAAAATATATGATAGCGTAATACTGTAAAATATGGTAATGAAAGGAAGTTTATTTACAATGTACATTATTAAAAACGCAATTAAATGTATTGGGCGTTCAAAGGGCAGAAACGTCTTGATAGGTATAATTGCTTTGGTTATTGCGGTATCTGCTTGTATTGGTTTGTCCATTAGACAAGCCGCAGAGGATGCTAAAACCACAGCTCTTGAAAATCTAAGTGTCACAGGAACCATATCTTATGACAGAGGCTCAATGATGCAACAAATAGGAGGCGGAATGAGACCTGATTCAGCAGAGGGTGGATTTGACCGAGAACAGTTTTCAAGTATGATGGGAAACGCTTCTGAACTATCCCTTGATGAGTATGAAAAATATGCTAAGGCTGAATCTGTTGATGATTTTTATTATACAATAACTGCATATTTTGACGGAAATGATGATTTTTCACCCGTTAGCGAAGATGATGAGGAAGAAAGCGAGTCTACCTCTCAACAGTCAGGTTTCCCTGGTGGATTTGGTGGTGGTTTTAATAGAAAAGGCTTTACCACAGGCGATTTTACACTAATTGGTTATAGTAGCGACAGTGCAATGACTTCATTTATTAATGGCAGTGCTTCAATTGTAGATGGTGGCACAGTCTTTGAAGAGGGAACAAGTAGCTATGACTGCATAATTTCAGAAGAATTAGCGCTATATAATGATTTGTCTGTTGGAAATGAAATTGTCATTACCAATCCTTCACTTGAGACCGAAACATATACTTTAAAAATAGTTGGTTTCTATACAAGTAGCGAAACAAATGATACTAGTATGTCAATGTTTGGTCCCGGTCAGGACCCTGCTAACCAGATCTATATGAGCTCGGTGGCTGTTAGTGATATACTTGCAAAATCCGAAGACGCTAACGTTACTGTTACTGACGAAGACACAAACAGGGAGTCTGATAGTAAGGTAAAGGGAACAACCTCTGCAACATACGTTTTTGCGGATACCGATGCTTATTATAGCTTTGAGGAAGAGGTACGTGATTTGGGACTTGATGAGTCTTACACAGTATCTTCAAACGATATTAGGTCATTTGAAAACAGCCTAACGCCACTCAAAACCCTTAGCACAATGGCAGGTTGGTTCTTGCTTGTGATTTTAATTATCGGTGGTGTTATCCTTGTAGTCCTTAACATATTTAATGTTAGAGAACGCAAATACGAGGTTGGCGTTTTAACTGCAATGGGTATGAAAAAATGGAAGGTTGCCGTACAATTTGTTTGTGAAATATTAATTGTTACTATGATTGCGGTTATTTTGGGTGCCGGTATTGGTGCAGTAAGCTCGGTGCCTGTTACAAACGCTTTACTTGAAGGACAAATTTCAAGCCAAAATGAGCAACAGACAATGATGGAAGATAATTTCGGAAGACCCGGTAATATGGGAGGTTTTGGTGGCGGCATGCCAAACAATATGCCACCTGATGATATTGGCGGAGGTAAAAACAATATATTCCAAAACTTTATGAACGATACTGCCGATTATATAACCGAAGTTGACAGTGCTATGAATTTAACAGTTGTGTTCCAAATGCTCGGTGTTGGATTATTGCTGACGCTGATTGCAAGTGCGGCTTCAGTGATGTTCATTATGAGATATGACCCACTTAGAATACTTGCTAACAGAGATTAGGAAAGGAGAGAAGAAAATGTCAGTTTTATCACTTAATAATATTAGTTTTTCATATGGCAGAACTCCTGTTTTAAAGGATATTTCTTACGATTTCCAGAAAGGAAAAATGTATTGCATTATCGGCAAATCAGGCGCAGGTAAAACAACGCTTCTTTCTCTGCTTTCGGGTTTGGCTGACCCTACCGATGGCGAAATTAGTTATGAGGGCAAAAGTATTGCGAAAATCGATAAATACACTTTCCGTTCAAAAAACATTGGTGTTGTTTTTCAAAGCTTTAATCTTATAACTAAATATACCGCTCTTGAGAATGTAGAACTTTCAATGGATGTAGCAGGTTATAAGGTGAAAAACAAAAAGGCAAGGGCAATGGAACTGCTTCAAAGCGTGGGTCTTAGTGAAGATGAAGCCAAACGAAGAGTTTTAAAACTTTCGGGCGGACAACAGCAAAGAGTAGCGATTGCTCGCGCTTTGTCTTATAACCCTGATATAATACTTGCTGACGAGCCTACAGGTAACCTTGATATTGATACTCAAAATGAAATAATGGCTATTTTCCGTTCGCTCACAGAAAGTGGAAAATGTGTAATTTTAGTAAGTCATTCTCCCGACGTCGCCAAAATGTGCGATGAAAGATATGAACTGAAAAAATATCAAGCTAAATAGAAGTTAAAATAAAAAGACACCTTCGTTTTGAAGGTGTCTTTTAAATTGTTTTAAAAAATCCCAAGTTGCCACTTAGACAACTTGGGATTTGAAGTTTAACAGTAGATATTACTGCTTGCCGTAAAGCTCAACAAGCTTTTCGAGGTGAGCACGACGAGCCTTTGCAGCTTCGCTTGCTTGCTCGAAGAGTTCTTCAGCACGCTCTGGGAATGAGCGAGTAAGTGATGAGTAACGAGCTTCGTTTAGGATGAATTCCTTATAATCAGCAGTTGCAGGCTTGCTGTCAAGTGAGAATGGGTTTTTACCCTCTGCCTTGAGAGCAGGGTTGTAACGGAACATATCCCAGTAACCACAAGCTACAGCTTTTCTCATCTCGTTCTGGCAGTTAACCATACCACCCTTAATAGAGTGCATTTCGCAAGGTGAGTAGCAGATTACGATAGAAGGTCCGTTGTAAGCCTCAGCCTCTTTAATTGCTCTTAAGGTCTGGTTCATATCAGCACCCATAGCAATTTGAGCAACGTAAACGTAACCGTAAGACATTGCGATTTCAGCAAGGCTCTTCTTATTGATAGCCTTACCTGCTGCTGCGAACTGAGCAACCTGACCGATGTTAGAAGCCTTAGAAGCCTGTCCACCGGTGTTAGAGTAAACCTCGGTATCAAATACCATAATGTTTACATTTTCGCCACTAGCTAATACGTGGTCAACACCACCGAAACCGATGTCGTATGCCCAACCGTCACCACCGAAAATCCAAACAGATTTCTTGGAGAGGTATTCTTTCTTGTCAAGAATAGCAGGAGCTGTAGGACAACCTTCCTTAGCAGCCTTTTCGATTTCAGCAACAAGAGCCTTTGTAGCAGCATCGTTCTTGTTGGTGTCATCGTATGTGTTGAAGTAAGCATCAGCAGCAGCCTTGAATTCGGCAGAAGCTTTATCAGAATCAGCCATTTCCTTAACTAAAGCTGCAAGACCGTCACGAATGGATTTTTGACCGAGGTAGATACCGAAACCGTGTTCAGCGTTATCCTCGAACAATGAGTTAGCCCAAGCAGGTCCGTGACCGTTAGCGTCTACAGTATAAGGTGATGTTGCAGCAGGACCACCCCAGATAGAAGAACAACCTGTTGCATTGGAGATATACATCTTATCACCGAACAACTGAGTTACAAGACGAGCATAAGCAGTTTCTGCACAACCTGCGCAAGAACCTGAGAACTCTAAGAGAGGTTTCTTGAACTGAGAAGAAATGAGGTTAGCATCAGATGCAACGCCTTCTTTCTCTGTTACGTTTGCTACGCAGTAGTCGAATACATCCTGCTCAGCTAATTGAGATTCTTGAGAAACCATCTTGAGTGAGTTGGTAGGACATTCGCCGATACAAACTCCACAACCCATACAATCAAGAGGAGATACAGTCATAACATAGGAGAATCCTTTGTTAGTAACAAGTTTCTCTTTAACTGCAACCTTGGTGTTTGCAGGAGCATTAGCCAACTCATCAGCAGATAATGCATAAGGACGGATTGTAGCGTGTGGGCAAACGAATGCGCACTTGTTACAACCGATACAAGTTTCATTATTCCACTCAGGAACCATAACAGCAACGCCACGTTTCTCATGAGCAGAAGCACCTTGCTCGAAAGTACCGTCTGCATGGTCGATAAATGCAGAAACGGGGAGAGAGTCACCATCCATAAGACCAACAGGCTTCATGATGTTATCAACCATCTTGATAAG
>JAZOQF010000040.1:0-6743 GCA_045655905.1 Acutalibacteraceae bacterium
GAAGCTGCAATGTTTGCAAGCAACAAGGGACTTTCTAATTTAACTGCGTTTGTTGATTATAACAATCTTCAGATTGACGGAAGCATTGAAGAGGTTAACTCTCCTGCTCCTATTGATAAAAAGTTTGAGGCATTCGGTTGGCATACAATTACCATCGACGGCAATGATTTTGACCAAATTGAAAACGCTTTAGCAGAGGCTAAAACTGTTGACAAACCGGTTTGTGTCATAGCTAAAACCGTCAAAGGCAAGGGCGTTTCCTATATGGAAAATGCAGTTAACTGGCATGGTTCTGCACCAAATGATGAGTTGGCAGCACAAGCTCTTGATGAGCTTAACGCTTATTTGAAAGAGCTTGAGGCTTAATAGGAGGGGAAATAAAATGTCAGAAATCAGAAAAGTTGCAACGAGAGCGGCTTACGGTGCTGCTTTGGCAGAGTTGGGTGCTGTAAGAGACGATTTCGTTGTTTTAGATGCGGATTTAGCTGCTGCTACACAAACAGGAGTGTTTAAAAAGGCATTTCCTGAAAGATTTTATGATTGCGGAATAGCTGAACAAAATATGATAAGTATTGCTGCGGGTATTGCTGCTACAGGCAAAAAGGTATTTTGTAGTTCCTTTGCTATGTTTGCTGCAGGCAGAGCCTTTGAACAGGTTAGAAACTCTATCGGCTATCCTCATCTGAATGTTATTATCGGCGCAACCCATGCCGGAATTTCGGTTGGTGAGGACGGAGCAACACACCAATGCAATGAGGATATTGCTTTGATGCGCAGCATACCCGGTATGACAATTATCAACCCTGCTGACGAAACCGAAGCAAAACTTGCTGTAGCTGCTGCTTTGGAGCATGACGGACCTGTATATCTTCGTTTTGGACGATTAGCTGTTCCGGTTGTATTTGGTGAGGATTACAAATTCGAAATAGGTAAAGGTGTAGAACTCAAAGAGGGTAATGATGTTACTATTATTGCTACCGGTCTTATGGTAGACGAGGCTATGCAGGCTCACGATTTATTAAAGGCTGAGGGGATAAATGCCAGAGTTATCAATATGGCAACAATTAAACCTTTAGATAAAGAGATTATTATCAAAGCTGCCAAGGAAACAGGTGCTATTGTTACTGCTGAGGAACATTCGGTAATCGGAGGACTTGGTAGTGCAGTAAGCGAAGTGCTATGTGAAGAATATCCTGTTCCTGTTGTAAAGCTTGGTATTAATGATAGATTTGGTCATTCAGGCCCTGCTGTAAAACTTTTAGATGAATTTGGTCTTAGAGCGGTTAATATTGTCGAAAAAGTCAAAAAGGCAATTGCTCTTAAAAAATAAATTTTAAGGCGTCTCTTTAGAGGCGCCTTATTGGTTAGAAGGGGAAATATGTTAGATAAAAAGGCTGAGTTAATTCGTTCCGTAAAATTTGTTCTTTTCTCTGCAAGCGCAGGGATAATTCAGGTAGTGTCTTTTGCTTTTTTTGAGGAACTTTTGCATTTTACTCATTGGGTTTCATATCTGATTTCACTGATTTTATCTGTGCTTTGGAATTTTACATTAAATCGCAAATTCACATTTTATTCAGCAAATAATATCCCTGTAGCGATGCTAAAGGTTGCTGTATTTTATTTAATTTTCACACCACTTTCTACTTGGTGGACTGCAGTTCTCACAGATAAAGCAGGTGTGAATGAGTATATAGTTTTAATTGCTACAATGCTTATAAATTTTGTTACCGAATATCTGTATGATCGTTTTATTGTGTTTGGAAAAAGTATTGATACAGCCAAAGAAATTAAATCCGAATAATTTGTTAATTTATTAGCAATTTTTTTTAAAAATACTATTGCAATTTGACAGAAAATCGAATATAATGTATTTAGCGAAATTTGGACTTAAAGGAGTTATAGGAAATGACTAAAAACCCCACACTCCTCAAATGGCTTGAGGAAATGAAAGAACTTTTGACCCCTGACGAGGTTGTTTGGATTGACGGAAGCGATGAGCAACGCGAAGAACTTCGTGCCTTGGCAGTGGAACTTGGTGAGCTTACAAAGCTTAATCAAGACGTACTTCCCGGATGTTATTTGCACCGTACAAATCCTAATGACGTTGCACGCGTTGAGGACCGTACCTTTATCTGTTCTAAGACAAAAGAGAACGCAGGTCCTACTAACAACTGGTGTGACCCTGACGAAATGTATGAAAAGCTTTATAAAATAGCTAAGGGTAGCTACAAAGGAAGAACTATGTATGTTATCCCTTATTCAATGGGACCTATCGGTTCTCCTCTTGCTAAGATTGGTATTGAGATCACCGATTCGGTTTACGTTGTTCTTAACATGCTTATTATGACCCGTGTAAGCCCCAAGGTACTTGAGGTATTGGGCGACAGCGATGACTGGGTAAGAGGTTTACATTCACGTTGTGATGTTGACCCTGAAAACCGTTATATCTGCCATTTCCCCGAGGATAACACAATTATTTCTGTTAACTCAGGATACGGCGGAAACGTTCTTTTAGGTAAAAAGTGCTTTGCACTTCGTATAGCTTCTTATCAAGGTTGGAAAGAAGGCTGGATGGCTGAGCATATGCTCATCTTAGGCCTTCAGAATCCTAAGGGCGAGGTTAAATATGTTGCTGCTGCTTTCCCATCTGCTTGCGGAAAGACCAACTTGGCAATGCTTATTCCTCCCGAGTATTTACGCAAAAAAGGTTATAAGATTTGGACCGTTGGTGACGACATCGCTTGGATGAAGATAGGACCTGACGGCAGACTTTATGCTATCAACCCTGAAAATGGTTTCTTCGGTGTAGCTCCCGGTACCAACGAGCATTCTAACTTTAATGCTTTGGAGAGCACAAAGAAGGATACTATTTTCACTAACGTTGCATTAAATCTTGATAATAACACTGTTTGGTGGGAAGGACTTGACAAGAATCCTCCTGAGAACGCACTTGAGTGGAAGGGCAATCCTTGGAATCCCTCAATGTTCGTTAAGGCTGATAAGTCTACCTATGCTGCTCACCCCAACTCACGTTTCACAGCCCCTGCTGAGAACTGTCCTTGCATTTCTGATGAGTTCAATAAGGGTGCAGGTGTTCCTATCAGCGCTATCATCTTTGGTGGACGTCGTGCTAAGTGCGCACCACTTGTTTACCAATCAAAAGATTGGATTAACGGTGTATTCGTAGGTTCGGCTATGGCTTCCGAAACCACTGCTGCAGCTGCCGGTGCAGTTGGCGTTGTTCGCCGTGACCCAATGGCTATGCTTCCTTTCTGTGGTTACCATATGGGCGACTATTTCAGACATTGGTTAGAAATGGGCGAGAAGCTTGGCGATAAGGCTCCTAAGATTTTCAATGTCAACTGGTTCCGTACTGATGATGACGGCAACTTCTTGTGGCCAGGTTTCGGCGATAATATGAGAGTTCTTAACTGGATTATCGACCGTTGTGAAGGAAAAGCAGACGCTTGTGAAACAGCTATCGGTTATGTTCCTAAGGCTGAAGATATTGACCTTACCGATTTGGATATGGATATGGATACCTTAAAGTCCATACTCAAGGTTGACAAAGAAGTTTGGACCAAGGAAGCCGAGGAAATCGAAGAGCATTACAAGAAATTCGGAGACAGATTGCCTGAAGAATTGCGTACTCAACTCGATGCACTTAAGGCTAATTTGGCTAAAATGTAATCTTGATTTTGAAGAGAAGGCGACAGCCTTCTCTTTTTTTATACATTTAAAGAAAAATTATGTGAATTTTTTAACATTTTTTCGAAAAAGGGGTTTTCAAATCAGGAAAGATGTGATACAATGTTAAAGTATTATTGTGTCTTAATAGAACAAAATAAATTTTGCGGAAATTTTCTAAGGAGGAAAGGTTAATGCAAAAGAAAATAAGTAAATTACCTTTCAAAGGTACAGCCGAACAAGAGAAACAATTAAAAGAAATAATCGAGAGCAGTAAGCACGATAAAAGCTTACTTATGTCGGTTATGCAGCAAGCACAGGATATCTATGGTTATCTGCCTATTGAAGTGCAAACTATGATAGCAGAGGGCATGAACGTGCCTCTTGAAAAGGTTTACGGCGTTGCTACATTCTATGCTCAGTTCTCACTCTCTCCAAAGGGTGAATATAATATCTCTGTTTGTTTGGGAACAGCTTGCTATGTTAAAGGTTCGGGAGATATATTCGATAAGTTCAGTGAGAAGTTGGGCATCGGAGCAGATGAGTGTACCGAGGACGGCAAATTCTCCTTGACCGCTTGCCGTTGCATCGGTGCTTGCGGTTTGGCTCCTGTACTTACAGTTAACGAAGAGGTTTACGGTAGACTTACCGTGGACGATGTTGATGATATCTTAGCAAAATATATGTAATCCGAAAGGATAAACTGTTATGAAAATCAGTACTATCAAGGAATTGCTTGATGCCGAGGTTGTTTGTTGCGAGGAGGGTCTTAAACTCCATGTTTACTCTGCCTTCGGTAGCGATATGATGAGTGACGTTCTGGCTTATGTTAAAGACCAGATGGTGTTGCTTACAGGACTTGTTAATCCTCAGGTTATCAGAACGGCTGTTATGATGGATATGAATTGCATTGTATTTGTTCGTTCAAAGCAACCGACCGAGGAAATGATTGAGCTCGCTAAAGAAAACGATATAATTTTACTCAGCACTAATAAAAAAATGTACGAGTCTTGCGGTATACTTTACAGCAACGGTCTTGTAGAAAATAAGGTGAAAAATGCCTGAGGTATTGAATTTTCATTTCATGGTTGACGGAAAAGATTTCACCTCTGCAGGTAACGCCTCGGTACAGGTTAAAAAGAATTTAAGGCGCTTAGGGATTGACCCTGAGATTATCCGCAGAGTGTCTATCGCTATGTATGAAGGCGAAATTAATATGGTTATTCATGCAGGCGGCGGAGAAGCGGACGTTAATGTAACTGAAAATTATATCGATATTTTACTTTGCGACAACGGCCCCGGAATTAAGGATGTGAGCAAAGCAATGCAGGAGGGATTTACCACTGCTACTGATAATATCCTAATGTTAGGTTTCGGTGCCGGAATGGGACTTCCAAATATGAAGAAATATACGGATTATCTGGAGGTCGAAAGTGAGGTTGGCAAAGGCACAACCATTAAGATGAGAGTTAATCTCTAATATTTTTACAGCAGGTTTTATTATGAGTACATATAAGCATTCAGTATATCTCGATATTGAAAAATGCAACGGTTGTACATCATGCTTAAGACATTGCCCCACCGAAGCTATAAGAATTAAGAACTGTCATGCGGTTATTGATGAAGAGCGTTGCATAGATTGTGGCGAGTGTATAAGGGTGTGTCCTAATTCTGCGAAAAAGGCTGTTGGTAACAGTCTTTCAGATATGGAAAAATTCAAGTTCAAAATTGCACTTCCTGCACCCACACTTTACGGTCAGTTTGATAATATGGATAATGTTAACTATATTTTAAACGGTCTTCTAAAGCTTGGGTTTGATGATGTCTTTGAGGTTTCTGCCGCTGCAGAATTGGTTTCGGGATACACAAGAACATATCTTAATAACAGAAAAGAAAAAACAACGGTTATCAGCTCTGCTTGTCCTGTTATTCTTAGATTAATCGGACTGAGATTTCCGTCTCTTCAGGATAATATAATTCCAATGCTACCTCCCATGGAGGTTGCTGCGGATTTGGCAAGGAAAAAAGCGCTCAAGGAAAATCCTCATTTAAAAGCGGAGGATATAGGGGTTTGTTTCATATCTCCTTGTCCTGCAAAGATAAGCTATGTGCGTAACGGATTTGCGGATTATAAAAGCAAGGTTGACGTTGTTGTAACAATTAAAAACGTTTATTTTGAGCTTATTTCAAAAATGAAATACGGCGAGAAAATAGCAGATTTGTCAGCTTCGGGCAAGGTCGGCGTAGGCTGGGCTTCGTCGGGAGGAGAGTCGGCGGCTATTTCGAGCGACAGCTTTATGGCGGCGGACGGTATTGACAACTGTATTAAAATTTTAGACCAAATCGAAAACGGCAATATGCCACAGCTAGAGTTTATTGAGCTTAACGCTTGTATCGGTGGCTGTGTCGGCGGAGTTTCTACCATACAAAATCCGTTTATAGCAAAAGCCAGACTGCAAAGTCTCAGACGTAATTTGCCGCCGCATAAAAAGGCGTCATTTGAAAGCGGACTTCACGGTGAAATACCCGAAGATATCTTTTTCGGTGAATTTCCTGTTTATAAGCCGATTGCTAGGCTTAGCGACAGTATGCAGGAATCAATGCAGATGATGATGGCTATAGAAAAGTTACAGGAAGAACTACCCGGAATCGACTGTGGTTCTTGCGGAGCTCCGACTTGCAGAGCTTTTGCTGAGGATATAGTTAAAAATCAGACTACGATTGATAATTGTCTTATAAGGTGCAGAACACAAAAGGAGTGTGAACCAAATGATAGTTAATGACCTTTTAAAGTATGATGCTTTTAAGGAATTGACTATATCTGATGGCGAACGTGAAATTAAAGGTGTTTATATAGGCGATTTGTTGAGCTGGGTTATGGGCAAAGCTAAGAGTGATGATGCTTGGATTACAATAATGTCAAACGTTAATGTTTTGGCAGTAGCCACCTTGACCGATTGTGCTTGCATTATTTTAAGTGAAAATGTAGTACCCGATGATGAGATTATTGAGACTGCAAAACTTAAGGAAATAAACCTGATTTCCTTTGCGGGCAG
>JAZOQF010000041.1:0-2808 GCA_045655905.1 Acutalibacteraceae bacterium
CGTAATGCTCAAATGTATCCCCGAATACCGTAAGGAGCTTTCACCCTATGCTCCTAAAATGCTTACAACCGTAATTAGCCCCGACAAGATTGGCGACGTTATCGGTAAGCAAGGCAAGGTTATTCAGTCAATCCAAGAGCAATGCGATTGTACCATCAACATTGAAGAAGATGGTCACGTATTCGTTGCAGGTATTGACCTTGCAAAAGCTCAAAACGCTATCGATATTATTAATCTTATCGCAAATGACCCCGAAATCGGTGCTATCTACAACGGTAAGGTAACAAGACTTATGAACTTTGGTGCATTTGTTGAAATTGCTCCCGGTAAAGAAGGCTTAGTTCACATCTCCAAGCTTGATGTTAAGCGTGTAGAAAAGGTTGAAGATGTAGTATCGGTTGGCGACCAGGTACTTGTTAAAGTAACCGAGATTGATGACCAAGGCAGAATCAACCTCTCTCGCAGAGATGCTTTGGTAGAAATCAACGGCGCTGTTGTCGAAGATGATGCCGATGACTCTGCTAATGACAAGCAAAGCAAAAAACGCAGAGGTTTCAAAAAACACTAATTTTAAAACCCAAAATCTTAAAACCGACTTTTTGCAAAGTCGGTTTTTTGTTTTATACCTCAATTTCAACATAAATATCGTTAAAAAGTATAAAAAAAGCCTGCTAAAATCGTCAATAATGTAATTGACATTACCCGCTTTGTATGGTATACTAATCAAGGTTATATAATAAAATGTTTGGAGTGTATAGATACGGGCAAGAAGAAAATTTTATGGTTTATAATTCTTGCAGTAGCAATTGCTGTTTTTACAGCGAGCGTTATTTATTTTGTAGTGGATTACTTCCATTATAAATCCATAACAGATATCGTAAATCCTCAAACTTCAAGCGATGTGACCTCTTCCTCAAAAAAAGAGGTCTATGTACCGGTTAATTTTGATGAATTGACCGCGCTCAACAGTGATATTTACGCTTGGATAAGAATTCCATACTCCGGCGAAACAGACAAATATATTGCCGATTATCCGATTCTTCAAAACGAAGGTCAAAATCGTAATTTTTATTTAGACCACAATGTCAACCGCAAATCCTCGGTGTATGGTGCTATTTATACGCAAAATTATAACGAAAAGGATTTCAGCGATTTTAACACATTGATTTACGGTCACGATATGCGTAACGGCACTATGTTCGGAAGTCTTAAAAAATACCGCGACGAGGCGTTTTTTAAGGAAAATAACGAAATTTATATCTACCAGCCCGGAAGAATTTTAAAATATAAAATTTTCGGTGCCTATGTTTTTGATGACCGCCATATTCTGATGCATTTTGACAATGATATTGAGCAAGAGCGTCAGCAGTATTTAGAAACTGTTTTTTCTGAAAGAAAGCTTTCTGCTAATTTCGACAAGGATATAACGGTCACAACTAACGATAAGATTATAACGCTCTCAACCTGCACTTCTAAAGATAACGAGCGTTACCTTGTGCAAGGAGTTTTAGTTTATGACAGCAATGCCGACTCCTGAGAAACCCACCTTTAAAGGTTTTTTTGTAAAGCATAAAAAACTAACGATAACTTTGGCTGTTATTTTGGCTTTTATAATCACTTTCGCCTCTACCCTATTTATTATGGTTAAAATCGGCGAAGCAAAGCTTAGGCAAAATCTGGTGTCGGATGAACGCTTAGAAGCAACCGAAGGCGATATGGATGATAATGCCATATACCATAACGGCAAAACCTATTATTATAACGAAAACCTAATAAATATTTTAATTTTAGGAATCGACACTAAACCGGACAAAGATAACACCCGCGCCCAAGCAGATGCCTTGTATCTTGTATCTGCCGACACTAAAAACTCACAAGTTAAGGTTTTATCTATTTCACGTAACACTATTTGCAAATTTGATGTTTTTAGTGATGATGGTACGGTTTACGGGACAGAGAATGCACAGATATGTTTAGCTTATGCATACGGCAGCGATAAAATCAACTCCTCTGAGAACTGTGTCAAAGCTGTTTCTAATCTGCTTTACAACATTCCCATAAATGGTTACTACACATTAAAACTGAATTCTATTTCTAAAATTGTAGATTCAGTCGGTGGAGTCAGCGTTACAATACCCTCTATCTCCCCACCGCCGAAATGGGCCGACAAGGCAGGTCAAACATTAACCTTAAACGGTCAAGATGCTCTGAGTTATCTGCAATACCGAAAAGACAGCAACAGCGGACGTGTAGAAAACCATAAAAGATTTATTAAAAGCTTTATCGACTCTGCGAAAAAAGCCGTTAAAAAAGATATATCATTACCCTTAAAAATCGCTAATAACATTAAAAAAGATTCCACCACGAATATCGATGTTTCGGGTATGATGTATTTAGCAACCGAAGCGCTTAACTGGAAACTCAGTTTTGTTAATATTGCAGGAGAATACAGTATTAGTGACGGGCAAGAAATCTTTGTTGCAGATGAAGATATGTTAAAGCAAACTATACTTGATAATTTTTACATTGTAAAATAGCAATGTGATTTTTATATAAATTTTGGTTTGTCACCCATTTAAAGTGACAGAAAGGAAAGGTACAATTATGAAAAAAATTATTTCTTTGTGTCTTGGATTAATCTTAGTTTTAAGTTGTATGGTATTACCAGTTTCAGCTTGGACTCCATCACCTAAAGCAGATGATATTATCATCTCTGCTACAGCTGTTCAGTCTGACAAAAAAGAAGCTAATATCAGTTTTGCTAAGCTTTCAAAGGTAGATGAGAAGTTAAACCCCACAGGTAAAGAT
>JAZOQF010000042.1:0-2130 GCA_045655905.1 Acutalibacteraceae bacterium
TGATTTCTTCATCGCCTTTGGTTTTGCTCGACGGTGCACATAATACTGATGGAGCTTCGGTGTTGGCAAAAGAATTGTCAAAATTCAAAGAAAAACCCGTTGCTATAATCGGAATGATGGCGGATAAAAATGTTGATGAGGTTTTAAACGCAACTTTAAAATACTGTAGTTTGGCTATTGCTGTTACAGTACCAAATATGCCACGCTCAATGAAAGCTGATGATTTATGTGGCTTAGCAGAGAAATATTGCGAATGCATAACGGCTGCGAGCTTGGATGAAGCATTAGATATAGCAAGCGGTAAACCTTTGGTTGTTTTCGGCTCGCTTTATCTTGCGGGAAGCATAAGACCAAAGCTTTTAGAAAAATTCAAGAAAAATTAATATAGATTACTTTTTGCGACAATTTTTTTAAGGACAAGCCTTTACAATGTAAAAAAGGCTTGTCCTATTTTGTTTTTTTAGGAGGGATAAAATGTCAGTACAAATAAATGTTACGGGTGAGGTTGTGACAGCGTACCTTGCGGGAGAAATTGACCATCATACTGCAAAGGAGATGCGAGAGACGATTGATAACGCAGTAGAACTCAATATGCCAACCTTGCTTGTTTTGGATTTTAAAGATGTGAGCTTTATGGATAGTTCGGGTATAGGTCTTGTGATGGGTCGTTACAGAAATCTAATAAAAACAGGTGCAGAACTGTCAATTATAGGCGCACCTCCACAAATCAATAAAATGCTAAAACTCGCAGGTATTGAAAGATTAGCAAAATTAGAAAGTAGGTAATAAAATGCAGGTAAATAACAAATTTACAATGACTCTTTTGGCGAAATCAAGTAATGAAAGCTTTGCTCGCGCGTGCATTTCGGCATTTGCGGCTCAGCTTGACCCAACATTAGAGGAAATCAGTGATATTAAGACTGCGGTTTCAGAGGCGGTTACTAACTGTATAGTTCATGCGTATAAGGAACGGGTAATCGGAAAAATTTACATAACGGCTGTTCTTTGTGATAACAATTCTATAAAAATCAAAATAAGGGATAAGGGTTGTGGAATCGCTAATGTCGAACAGGCTATGGAGCCTTTGTTCACAAGCGTTGGTGGTGAACGTGCGGGACTCGGCTTTGCCGTTATGGAAAGCTTTATGGATGGTATAAAGGTAACTTCGACTGTGGGCAAGGGAACAACCGTTACAATGGTCAAGAAAATAAGTCCTCGTATTAGCGTTAATGGTTAAGGATTTAAAAGAACGCGAGGAATTTATAGAACAAAATTTAGGACTTGTGCATACAATATGTAGGCGTTTTGCAGGAAAAGGAATTGAATATGAAGACCTTTATCAATCAGGGTGTATGGGTTTAGTCAAGGCATACGATGCTTTTGATGAAGAAAGGGGACTGTGCTTTTCCACCTATGCGGTGCCGGTTATTATGGGATGTGTGCGACGTCTTTTCCGTGATGGGGGCGCTGTAAAGGTTTCAAGATGCGTCAAGGAATTGGGAATGAAAATCGCAAGAGAAAAAACAAAATTTCAACAAAAGAATGGATGTGAGCCGACAGTTTCACAGTTAGCTGAGATGATTGGTGTCACAGTCGAGGAGATTACCGAAGCGGTTTGCGCCACTCAACCAACAGTATCACTTACGGTTGAGTCTGATGAAGGTTCTAAGCAAAGCGAATTGCCGACGGTGGGGTATGAGGATGAAATTACAGAACGACTGCTTATAGTGCAAGCGTTGGAACATTTAAGTCTACAAGAACAAAACATTATAAAATGCAGATATTTTTCGCATTTTACTCAAAGTAAAACTGCCGAAGTTCTTAATATGACACAGGTGCAGGTGTCACGGTCCGAGAAGAAAATTCTTGTAAAATTGAGAAATCTATTAGATAGTTGAATTAAAGGAGTGAAAATGACCATAAATACCACATAAAAATGTCAAGCTTTGTAGCAAAACAACGATAAAAAAATTTTTTTTAAAAAAGTTCAAAAAACTGTTGACAAAGGCCAAATGGTGTGGTATTATAATCGGGCGCCTTGAAAAAAGGAGCGCAAACGGACCTTGAAAATTAAACAACGAAAAGTAATAAGGACCCGACGATTCTTATGAGAAATCATATAAATCAAGG
>JAZOQF010000043.1:0-12193 GCA_045655905.1 Acutalibacteraceae bacterium
GTCAGGTTTTACTGTACGAGTGTTTACTATAACATTCATACCTAACCCTTCGGCGGCACGTTTTACTGCTTTTCCTATACTGCCAAAACCTATTATTCCTAAGGTTTTTCCATAGATTTCGTCACTCGGATAAACTAAAGCGGAAAAACAAGCGGATGTTTTCCAACCACCATTTTGCACAAAGGTGTTGTATTCAGGAATTTTAGTGTAATGCATCAAAATGTAACCCATTACTTGCTGCACAACGGCGTTAGTTGAGTAACTGCCTGCATTACAAACAGGGATATTACGTTTTTTTGCCTCAGCTATATCAATGTTGTTGTAGCCTGTAGCAAAAAGTCCAATGTATTTAAGGTTCTTAGCTTTTTCAAAAACCTCTTTATCGATTATCGTTTTATTTGAAAGGATAATATCGGTATCAACAACCTCTTTTAAAAGCTGCTCACGTGTGATAATCTCGTATTTCACAACATCACCAAACTGTTCAAAAACATCGAGAGGGAGGTCATTGTTGGACTCTAAAGTTAAATAGTCAGTTAAGAGTATTTTCATCTTTGGCTTTTACCTTTCGTTTAGTGCCGTCAGGCTCTACAATGTAGGTATTTTCAAACTGAGCTACAAGGCTTTGCTTGTAACTCTCAATATATTCTCTGCGAAGAAGAGCCTGCTCTTCAAGTTCAGTTTCGGTAAGACCTACGCTTTTTTTCTTGCGGGCAAGCTCATTAATTCTGTCAATCTTTTCTTTAGTCATATTATATCTCATTTCTTCCTTCTAATGCTCTGGCTAAGGTGAATTCATCTGCATATTCAAGGTCTCCGCCTACAGGTATACCGTAAGCTAAACGGGTGACCTTAATTCCCATTGGTTTTACAAGTCGTGAAATATAGCTAGCTGTTGCTTCGCCCTCAACCGTGGGGTTGGTAGCCATAATGATTTCCTTAACTGTGCCATCAGAAAGTCGTGTCATAAGTTCCTTGATTTTCAATTGGTCAGGACCGATACCGTCAAGAGGGGAGATGAGTCCGTGCAACACATGGTATACACCCGAAAACTCCCTTGTTTTTTCGAAAACAAAGATATCTTTAGCCTCTGCAACGACACAAATAACAGACTTGTCCCTTGTTATATCGTCACAAAGCTCGCAAATTTCCTTATCGGTAAAGCCTTGACAGCATTTGCAAAAATGTATCTTCTGCCTTGCATTTACAAGTGCATCGGCAAATCTTTGCGCCCTTTCAGGCGGTTGATTAAGAATACTGTAAGCAAGCCTTTGAGCGGTCTTTTTTCCAATACCGGGAAGACGCTCAAACTGGCTTATAAGCTCAGTAAGCGGTACAATGTTATTGCTCATTTCTTAAAAAAGTCCCGGCATATTAAGTCCACCGGTGATAGCTCCCATTTCTTCCTCTGCGGTTTTAATAGCATTAGTAATAGCCTCGTTAATTGCTACTGTTACAAGGTCTTCGAGCATTTCGCTGTCTTCAGGGTCTATTATGTCAGGGTTGATTTTTATAGATTTTACTAAATGTTTGCCATCAACCGTAACTTCAACCATACCGCCACCTGATGTTGCGGTATATTCTCTTTGCTCTAAATCTGCTTGAAGATTAGTCATATCCTCTTGCATTTTTTGAGCTTGTTTTAGCATTTGATTCATATTTCCGGGGCCGCCGGAGTTGGGTATTCTTACTTTCATAGTTATGTCTCCAAATTAATTAATTTCAAATTTTTTAAGTTTTTCAGCAAATGCTGTAAGTGGGTCGCTTTCTACAGTTGCGGTAGTTTTTGTGTATGGTCCTAATTTATAGGTCACGCCTAAAACCTCGCTCGCTGCTTTGCGGATACTGTTTTTATATAAGGGATTGTCACTTTTAATGAGTGAACGGAATTGTTGGTTTGATGAATCAATTAAGAGGTATTCGCCCTTAATATAAGCTTTTGAATCTTTTAAAAAACCTGCCATCAAAGGACAATCGCGCTTAACAAGAGAAATTATTTCATGCCAGTTTTCGATTGGTGTTTCGCCGTTTTGAGAAGGTGTACTAACGGTTGGTTTAGGAGTATCGTTTTCATAAACGGGGATATCACTGTCGTCTGGTTCGGGCGGAATGTCATCATCATCTTCTTCTGCAGGTTCAACCACTTTTGGTTCCACATAAGCTTTTTGTGTGATATTTCCTCTTTCGAGAGCGCTGATGCGTCGTTCTAAAGCGTCCAAATCTGTTGAAAGAGCAGGAGTGCAAAGCTTGATTATTGTCATTTCCATTTCGGCACGACGGTTACCCGTTTGCATTAATGCTGCACATTCGTGCAAAACTTTAAGACAGTAAATTATCTCTTTAATGTCAAAATCTTCTGCTTGTTTTTGCAAAGCTTCCATTCTTGATTTTGAACAAACAATAGGCTTTTTATCACTTTTGACGGTTTTAATTATCATCAAATCCCTGAAATGAGAAGTGAGTTCGCCTAAAAGTCTTAGCATATCGACAGAAGTGTTATTAAGCTCGTCAAGGAGCAATAACGCTTTTTCCGTATTGGCCTTTTTGATATGGTCGGTAAGTTCTAAAAGGTATTCATTACCTGCCATAGCACATACATTTTCAACTACAGCCTCATCAATTTCTTTACTGCTTGAAGCACACAGGTCAAGTATTGAAAGCGCATCTCTCATACCACCGTCAGCCGCAGATGCGATAAGGGTTGCAGCTTCATTGGTAACTGTAAAACCTTCGTTTTTGGCAATGTACTGTATTCTATCAGCAATTTTCTCGCTGTCAATTCTTCTGAAATCAAAACGCTGACAGCGTGATAAAATAGTAGCAGGTAGTTTGTGAACCTCGGTAGTTGCCAAAATAAATATAACGTGTGAGGGAGGTTCTTCCAATGTTTTTAAGAGGGCGTTAAAGGCGCCGGTCGACAGCATATGAACCTCGTCTATGATGTAAACACGGTATTTTGAGTTAGCAGGGGAGAAATTTATAAGTTCACGAAGTTCACGAATATGGTCAACACCATTGTTTGAAGCCGCATCAATTTCTACAATGTCGGTATTTTCTTCGTTAGAAACTGAAATGCATTGCTCGCAAGAGAGACAGGGGTCGCCGTTTTTAATGTTTTGGCAGTTGACTGCTCTTGCTAAAATTTTAGCACAGCTGGTTTTTCCCGTTCCTCTGGTACCGGTGAACAGATAAGCGTGAACTATGGTATTATCGCTAAGTTCCTTTTTAAGAATTTCGGTAATATGTTCTTGACCGATTACATCCGAAAAAGTCATAGGACGATACTTTCTGTATAAAGCCTGATAAGCCAAAATTTTCACCTCACAAAAATTAAATTGCGCACTAGAGTGTACGAATGAACCGATTTACTGCGGCACACGGAAATACTGCTTAATGCTGCTCGGTTCCCCGCCTGACATGGTTCACAGCGTCCCGTTGCACAGGACCCGCTCATTCGCACACTCCGGTACGCAAACTTTTCCTATAAGATTTTACCACACTTAATTATTTTTTACAAGTATTAAATATAAATTAAGATAAAATATTGAAAATTGACAAAGAGAGTGGTATAATTACTATGAATTATAATATTTAGATAGATGTTGAAAGGTAATCTTAAATATGCTTTTTGAAAAGTGGGATTTACTTGACCAAAATGGCAATTACTTGGGCAAAACTGTACAGAGAAATAAAGTGCAATTAAGACCGGGAGAATATCATTTGGTAGTACACATTTGGATTGTGTCAAGTGAAGGGAAAATATTGATTCAGCGAAGAGCCGAGAGTAAAAGGGAAATGCCGGGTCAATGGGCTGCAAACGGTGGTTGTGCTACTGCCGGAGAAACCTCATTTTCGGCTGCGAAACGAGAATTATCTGAAGAATTGGGAATTGAGTGTGATGACAGCACACTCAAAAATGTCCTTCGTATTAAAAGAAGAAATTCTTTAATCGATATTTGGATGATTACTACCGACCTTCCTGTTGAGGAATTAAAACTCCAAGAAACTGAAGTAGCAGAAGCCAAATGGGTTACTATGAATGAGCTTAAATGCATGATAAAATGTGGAAAGTTCCACAATTACGGTAGGGAATATTTTGATAAGGTGTTTTGTAAGATAAAAAACGCCAAAGGAGTATGTTAATGGATTTTAAATCAGGTGAAATCAGTTGCGTTCGTTGTAAGGCTTATTTGTTTAATGAGGACGATGTGGTTTTTTGTCCTGTCTGTGGCGCACCTCATCACAGAGAGTGTTATAACGCTTTAGGTCATTGTGCATTAGAGGAATTGCACGGAACCGATAAAGAATATTCAAGGCAAAAGATTGAAAAGGAAAAAACGCAACCCGAGGAAGTAAAAGCGGAGCCAAAGCGTGATACATCGTTTAACGGCAGGTTTGCCAATATTTCAGGCTTTGATTTTTTAGGTGGTGTTCCTGCGGATTACGATTTGGGGGATGGAGTAACCGCAAATGAGGCAAAGAATTTTGTAGTTGCTAATACTCATAGATATATTCCTAAATTTGCAGTGCTTAACAGAAAAAACAAGATTTCTTGGAATTGGTTAGCATTTCTTTTTCCTGCCGGATGGTTTTTTTCAAGAAAAATGTACAAAGGTGGAATTTTTACAGCGTTGCTTACTATTGCTGCAAACTGTCTTTCCTATCCACTTTCTGTAAACCTTTATAACTTAGGATTTACAGGTAACGGATATTTTGCAGAAAACTTAAATGCAATAGCTGATATATTACCCGACATAGGCTTAGGAGTTATATTTTTAGCGCTTGCGGGAACGCTTTTTGATTTAGGAATTAGATTGGTATCTGCATTGTTTGGGGATTATATTTACAAAAATCACACCATTTCAACTATTAAAAAAATAAAAGCAGAAAGCAATGATGACGTTGCTGATTACCGAAAAAAAGGCGGTACAAATTTGCTTTTATTCCTTTTGGGAAGTTTTATTGTTCAGTATGGATATGCATTCATAACATTCCTTTTAAAATAAACGGAGGTGGAACGATGAACAAAACAGTTTGTAGTGTGTGCGGTACTGAAAACGAAGAAGAGTATAAGTATTGCAAAAACTGTGGCAATAAGTTAGAAATTCCAGAGAATTATGATGAGCCGGAAAACAAAACTCAAACAGAAGACCACTCTTCGAATTATGATAATCGTATTCCGAGATGGAGCGTTATCAACAATTACGATGGCGTTTCTGCTGAAGAAATGGCAGTCTTTATAGGAAAGAAAGCAAGTAAAATACTTCCTAAATTTTCTAAAATGCAGATGACAAATTCTAAGGTTTCGTGGAATTGGCCTGTAGCCATTTTAGGTTATATTTTAGGTCCTATGGGAAGTGCTTTGTGGTTTTTTTACAGAAAGATGTATAAGCCGGCATTTATTTTGAGTTTAATAGGTGCCCTTGTTATGATAGTTTCAGGATTTTTAACGGTTGGCAGTGGAGAGATTATTCCAGAAGCGGCTTTGGAAGCTATCTTAGAAGGCGATTTTAATTCTGCTGTTACAATAATAAATTCAGCCGATACAAACATTACTGCAACCCAAAAGGTTGTGGGAGCGGTTTCTACTTTTTTAAATGAGATTATAAACATTGCCACCTGCGTGATTATGGGTATTTACGGATATTTTATTTACAAAGAGCATTGTATTAAAAAAATAACCGAATACCGTGCTTTTGATGCAGATACGCGGTTTTATAAAATAGGCTTAGCGTCTGTTGGTGGACGTTCAGGTGGAATGTTGGCAGTGGGTATAATTTTATTGCTCGTAGTTCAAAGTATTGTAGACTTTGTCACAACAATATATTCAATTTTTTTATGAGGTGTTTAGTATGAAGGTAAAAAAGGCTATAATTCCGGCTGCAGGTTTCGGTACAAGGGTGTTACCGTTTTCAAAATCATGTCCAAAGGAAATGCTTCCTATTGTTGACAAACCTGCCATTCAGTACATAGTTGAAGAAGCGGTGAAAGCCGGCATAACAGACATTTTAATCATTACAAACAGAGGAAAGGGAATAATCGAAGACCATTTTGATTATTCAGTTGAGCTTGAGGGTTTGCTTGAAAAAAGAGGCAATACCGCTGTTTTAGAAGAACTTAAAAGAACTGCTACACTTGGAAATATTTATTTTCTTCGTCAAAAGGTTGCAAGGGGTCTTGGAGACGCTGTGCTTAGAGCTAAGGAATTTGTTGGCGATGAGCCATTTGCTGTCCTTTACGGTGACGATGTAATCATTGGTGAAGTCCCCGCTATTGGTGAGCTTTGTGATGCCTATGATAAGTATGGCAAGAGTGTAGTTGGAATTAAAGAAGTTTCAGACGATCTGATAGTTAAATACAGTTCACTCAAAGCTCAAAAGATTGATGACAAAATTTTCGATGTCACCGATATGATAGAAAAGCCGTCCTTAGAGACTAAATTTTCTAATTATTCTATTTTGGGCCGTTGTGTTCTTGATAGTGAGATTTTTGAAATTTTGGAAAGAACACCGCTTGGCGCAGGAAATGAATTACAACTTACCGATGCAATGGCAGAAATTGCTCGAACAAAGGGAGTTACAGGCGTTGATTTTTCAGGCACCCGTTATGATATGGGAAACAAGTTTGGTATTTTAAAAGCAAATATCGATGTAGGACTTAAACATCCCGAAACCAAGGAAGAACTTAAAAAATATATTAAAGAGTTAGCAGGAAGTCTTTAATGAAATATTCTTCACTTTTTCTTGATTTGGATAATACTCTTCTCGATTTTCACAAGGCCGAACAGATGGCAATAATAAAAACTTTAAAAGAGTTCTATCTGCCCTGTGACCGAGAAACCCAAAAGCTTTATTCTAATATAAACCGTTCATATTGGCAAAGCTTTGAGAGGGGAGAAATACCCAAAGATACTATATTTGAAGGCAGGTTTAAAACCCTGCTTTCCGTTTTGAAGGAAGAACGGGATGTTAAAGCAATTTCTGAGTTTTACTGTATGAGCCTGAGCGAAGGTTACTATAAAATGGACGGGGCAGATGATGTACTGACCTACCTTGAGACTAAGGGTTACAAGCTATATGCCACAACAAACGGCTTTGCTTTTACCCAGTACAACCGAATTGAAAAATCGGGCCTCGAAAAGTATTTCGATAAGATTTTTGTTTCTGAAGATGTAGGTTTCCAAAAGCCCGATAAGGAATATTTTGACACCTGTATTTCAAAAATTCCCGAAAAGGACAGAACAAAAATCTTAGTAGTCGGCGACAGTCAGAGTTCAGATATTCTCGGAGGAATAAACGCTAAGCTTGATACGTGTTGGTTTAATGCGGAAAATGAAGAACAAAAGTACAAATCAAACTACGAAATCAAGCATTTAAAAGAATTAAAAGACATACTTTAAGGAGGTGGAAAATATGGGCTTTAAGAAATGGTTGGTCTCCAATTATGATAAGTCATTGGCAAAGGAGTTAGCTGAGGAATGTGATGTAGACCCATTGGTTGCTTTAATTGCTTCCGCCAGAGGGTATACCGACCCTATGGATTTAGAACAATTTTTAGATGATGAGCCTGTGTTTTCCAACCTTTACGAAATGGCAGACATAATCCTTGCGGCAGAAATTGTAAACGCTGCTATTGAGGATAATGTTAAAATTGCAATTTATGGAGATTATGACTGTGACGGTGTTACTGCCACAGCACTTCTTTACAACTATTTGACCAGCAGAAATGCGAATTGTATATACTATATTCCTGACCGCTTTGACGAAGGTTATGGAATGAACAAGCAGGCAATTAAAACTTTAGCAGAAGACGGTGTGAAACTTATTTTAACGGTTGACAACGGTATTTCTGCTTTGGATGAGGTTGATTACGCTAAGGAATTAGGCCTTGACGTTGTAATTACAGACCACCACTTGCCAAGGGAAATTTTGCCAAATGCGGATGCGATAGTTGACCCTCACAGGGTGGATTGCCCGTCTGAATTTAAGGAAATATGCGGTGCTGAGGTATCGTTCAGGCTTATTTGCGCTATGGAAAACAAGGAGCCTGAGGAATTACTGCCTTATTTTGCCGATATTTTAAGCGTTGCTGTAATGGCTGATATTATGCCACTCACAGGGGAAAACCGCAGTATAGTAAAGTGTGGTATAGAAAAGCTCAAAACATCTCCAATGACGGGATTATCGGCCCTTATAAGCGTTGCGGGATTAGAACAAAAAAGTATAAATGCATCTAAAATCGCATTTGGAATTTGTCCTCGTATCAATGCGGCGGGCAGAATGGGAAATGCTGCACGTGCTGTTGAGCTGCTGACTTGCGATAATATGATGAAAGCACTTGGCATTGCCAATGAAATTGATGCCGAAAACAGTCACCGTCAGCAGATAGAAAAAGATATAATATCCCAAGCCGTTTCCATTGTAGAGGAAAAAGGATATAACAATAACAGAGTCATAGTCTGCGAGGGTGAAAACTGGCATTCGGGGGTAGTTGGTATCGTTGCGGCAAAACTTGCTGAAAAATACGGCAAGCCCACTATCTTGCTTTCCATCGACGATGAGGGCAACGCACACGGCTCGGGAAGAAGCATAGAAGGTTTCCCACTCTTTGATGCTATAAGCAGTTGTGGCGAGTATTTAGACAAATTCGGCGGTCACTCTCAGGCAGCAGGTGTAAGCTTGCAAAAAGAGAATATAGAGGGATTTCGCCGTTCAATAAATGAATTTGCTGATAATTTGGGGTATGTAGCACCCGTTTTACACATAGATTGTCGTCTTAATGCTTCTGCGCTCACAGTAGATTTAGCGACAGCTTTAAAGGTGTTAGAGCCGTATGGTCCTAAAAACCCTGTACCTGTTTTTGGCCTTTGGGGCGTGAAACTTGAAAGAATATCTCCCATTGGCGGCGGTAAGCATTTGAGGTTACTGTTCAGTAGTAATATTAACAGCTTTACAGCCTTGCTTTTTGGAGTGACAGAAGAGGATTTCTGCTTTAATGTAGGGGATATTCTTGACTTGGCTGTAAGTGTTGAAGAAAACTTATACAAAGGCGAGTTAAACTTAAGCGTACAGATAAAAGCTATTAGAAAAAATGGCACTAACGATGACGAATTGTTTAACAGTATTGAACTGTGGGAGAATTATTTATCTGAAAAGTATTGTGATTTCACATCTATTTGTCCAAATAGAGCCGAAGTGGGAGAGGTATACAAATATCTTTTGAAAGCTCCTGTGAAAGAAGAAAAAATCAAATATGAATTTATAAATAGTTTGAATGTGGGCAAAATCCTGGCTTCTGTTAAAATTTTAGAAGAATTGGGACTTGTGACTAAGAACGAAAAAGGAATTGTTTTTGGTATAAGAACAAACGAGAAAACCGATTTAGGTTTATCTGAAACATATAAATCACTTGGAAAGGGGGAGTTGGAATGAACGCTGAACAAATTGCAAACTATCAAGATTTACTTGGTTGTATGGACAGCTTTGGTTTAACTTATAATGTGGAACTCGTGAAAAAGGCTTATGAATTATGCGTTAAGGCTCATGAGGGGCAAAAGCGTCGTTCTAATGAGGATTACTATATCCACCCCTTTAATGTTGCGAAAATCATTGTTTCTTTGGGGCTTGATAGCGAGTCTATTGCCGCGGCTTTGCTTCACGATGTGGTTGAGGATACCGAATATACCGAAGCAGATATTAAACGCGAGTTTGGAAACGAGGTAGCATTGCTTGTTGACGGCGTTACCAAAATCGGTCGTCTTAATTTCTCGTCAAAAGAACAACAACAAGCAGAGTCTTTAAGAAAAATGCTTATTGCTATGGGTAAGGATATAAGAGTTATCATAATTAAACTTGCCGACCGTCTTCACAATATGAGGACGATTGACGCTATGCCCGAACAAAAACAACGTGATGTTTCGGTAGAAACCCTTGAAGTATATGCTCCAATCGCTCACAGACTTGGTATCAGACCTGTAAAAGAGGAATTAGAGGATTTAGCGATTAAGCATCTTGACCCGATAGGTTATGAGGAAATTGAAAACCTGTTGGCTTTAAGAAAACCGCAAAGGGAAGAGATTTTAGAGGAAATTAAACTTAATATTGCAAAGAGATTAAGGGAAGAAATGCCCGACACTCAAATGACCTTCCAAAGCCGTGTTAAATCAATTCACGGAATATACCGTAAAATGTATAACCAAGTCCGTGATTTTGATGAAATTTATGATATTTATGCAATCCGTATTATTACCGATACGGTGGCTAACTGCTACAATATTTTAGGTATTATGCACGATATGTTCAGACCTATTCCGAATAGGTTTAAGGACTATATTTCTACGCCTAAGCCTAATATGTATCAGTCACTTCACACAACCGTTATAAGCCGTGCAGGAATACCTTTTGAAATTCAAATCAGAACGGCAGAAATGCATCATACTGCTGAATTCGGTATTGCGGCGCACTGGAAATATAAAGATGGTATTAAAGAAAATAACAAGACAATGGAAGAGCGTCTTGCTTGGATTAGACAGATACTTGACAGTCAGGATGTTGCTAATGACCCAAGCGAGATAATCAGAAGTATCAAGGTTGACCTTTCTGAAGAAGATGTATTTGCCGTTACACCTAAAGGAGATGTTATAAATCTTCCTGTTGGCGCTACAGTTGTAGATTTTGCCTTTGCAATTCACTCGGCTGTAGGTACAAGAATGGTAGGCGCTAAGGTTGACGGTAAGATAGTACAAATTAACCATAAAATCAAGACTGGTGAGGTAATAGAAATATTAACCACCAATCAGGCAGGTCACGGACCGAGCCGAGATTGGCTTAATATAGCTGTGACATCAGGAGCAAAAGCTAAAATTCGTTCTTGGTTTAAAAAGGAAAAACGAGAAGAGAATATTGCCGCAGGAAAACTTGAACTTGAAAGAGAACTTCGTAAAAATCAGGTTAGTTTTGCTGAGGGAGAATATGAGAAATATATTGAAGAGTTATCCCGAAAGCTTAAATTCTCAGCGCCTGATGAGTTTTATGCAGCTATTGGTTACGGTGGATTATTGCTTTCTAAAATCGTTATCCGTATAAAGGAAGACCAAAACAAGAGAAATGCGGCGGCAAAGTCTATTGGTGTCATTCCTAAAAACCAAGCACGCCGTTCAAAGTCAAAAGAGGGCGTAATAATCGAGGGTATTGATAACTGCTTAATTAAGCTTTCAAAGTGCTGTGCGCCACTACCAGGAGAAGATATTATCGGCTTTATCACAAGGGGTCACGGTGTTTCAATTCATAAGCGTGATTGCAACAACGTTCCTCGCATTATTTCCGAAGCGGCTGAGCCTGAGAGATGGATTAATGCTTATTGGGATAATAGTGCTAAAGAGGGATTTACTTCAACATTACAAGCAATGTTTATTAACCGTGACGGTGTTGTTATCGACGTTATGAATGCTATAAATAATATGCGCGTGCCCGTTCACAGCATTAATGCAAAGGAGACAAAGGATGGCAACTGTACCATTACGGTGACGGTTAGTGCCGAAAGTGTTGAACATTTAAAGAGCATTATCGCACGCCTTGAAAAAATACAAGGTGCGTACCACGTAGAAAGGATAAATCAGTAATGAAAGCAGTTATTCAGCGTGTTTCATCGGCCTCGGTTGAGGTTGATGGCAAAAATGTAGGAAGTTGCGAAAATGGTTATATGATTTTGTTGGGCGCTGAAAACGGCGACACCGAAACAGAAGCAGAGTTGCTTGCAAGAAAAACTGCAAATCTCAGGATTTTTTGTGACGAGAACGACAAAATGAATTTGTCAATTTTAGATATTGACGGAGAAATTCTTTGTATTTCACAGTTTACTCTATTGGCAGATGTTAAAAAAGGGAACAGACCGTCATTTATAAATGCCTTGGAACCTACTGAGGCTAAAAGACTTTATGAATATTTTTGTCACTGTCTTAGAAATTTGGGTGTTAAAAAAGTAGATGAGGGTATTTTTGGCGAAGATATGAAAGTATCCCTTGTTAATGATGGACCTGTCACTATTCTTTACGATACCGATATCTGGAGCAAGTAAAATGGAAATCATCTGTAATAATATATGGATGACTAATTGCTATTTTCTACAGAGTGAAAAGGCAGCAATAGTCATTGACCCCGGATATGAGCGAGAGAGTATAGTTGCATTTCTTGAT
>JAZOQF010000044.1:0-1544 GCA_045655905.1 Acutalibacteraceae bacterium
AAATATGTCATACATGAAAAACATTTTTTCTTCTTCCCCCCGTTTGGAAGTCGTGGATGCCCTTCGAGGATTCGCCTTATTAGGTATTATCTTAATACACAATTTGGAGCACTATAATCTTTATTACTTTCCCGAAAATCAGCCGGTCTGGCTCGATGCGTTGGATAAGGGTATTTGGGAAACCATATTTTTCTTGTTTTCCGGCAAGTCATTTGCCACCTTTTCCATGCTGTTTGGTTTCAGTTTTTTTATCCAAATGGACAATCAGGCACGTAGAGGATATGATTTCCGTTTGCGCTTCGCATGGCGACTGATGCTTTTATTGTGTGTATTCGCCCAATTGCATGCCTTATTCTACAACGGCGACATCCTAGTGATGTATGCACTTTGCGGATTTATGCTGATTCCTGTATGGAAATTATCTAACCGTACGGTAACCGCTCTCGCCTTCTTCCTTTTGGCACAACCGTTTGAATGGTATCGAATGTTCAGAGCTTTGATCGATCCTCATTACAACACCCTTATCGGAAGTTTCTCGCATGCTTATGGAGAAAAAAGCTTTGCCGTATTGGAGCATAGCGGATGGCAGGAAGCCCTATATTCAAACATCACAGACGGACAACTTTACAGCAATTTCTGGCAAGTAGAAAACGGACGACTGTTCCTGATTCCAGCCTTATTCATGTTCGGCATGTTATTGGGACGTACAAAAGCATTTGTCAAGAGTAAGGAGTCAATCCGTTTTTGGAAAAGAACGTTGGCTATCAGCACTCTGCTCTTCGTCATTATTTATACTTTCCATTTTTCACCCTTATCGGCCAGTTTAGAAACGGATATCAGCAAGAGTTTCCGAACAGCCTATCGCGTCATGATAGGTTCTTACCAGAATTTCGCTTTCATGTGCATCCTGGTATCCGCTTTTACCCTACTGTGGTTTAAAAGGAAAGAAGGTTATGGCATCCAACGAATGCTTATCCCTTATGGACGCATGAGCCTCACCAATTACATCAGCCAATCCATAATAGGCTCCATCCTTTATTACGGTTATGGGGTAGGACTTTGGGAGAAAACAGGAGCAAGCGTTTCATTCTTAATTGCATGCGGAATTTTCACCATACAACTCTTGTTCAGCCAATGGTGGCTCTCGCATCACAAACAAGGTCCATTGGAATACCTTTGGAAAAAATGGACTTGGATAGGTCGAAAAAACAAATAGACATTTATTCAAAAAGCCTTCGCATAATTAAAATATGCGAAGGCTTTTTATTAGTGGTGTCCTGAAATTTGCCCACTTCTTCCTACCTAAATATAAATATAAGGGGGGATTGTCTAAAATTAAACAAATAAAACATCGGTTTTTAAAAAGGATTTGCTACATTTGCCGTAATGTTTAAAAAGTATACAATAACTTTTAATTAATACTGAAAAACTATGGCAGATAGTAAAGAAAAACTCTTTTCAGATTTTCCTGGCGTTTCAACCGAAGCGTGGATGGAAAAGATTACAGCTGACCTGAAAGGTGCTGACTTTGAAAAGAAATTGGT
>JAZOQF010000045.1:0-2545 GCA_045655905.1 Acutalibacteraceae bacterium
CAAAAGCGCCTTGAGGGCGACATTGGTTTCCAAAATTACGTTTTCCGCAGAGGAAAGAAATTCAGATAACAACTTTCTGTAGGAGAGTGCAAAAATGCGTTTTTTCTTTCGCAGCAAACAGTTTAAAGTAATATTAACTTCGGTTTTAATCCTTTTGGCGCTGACGGTGGTTTGCGTTCTGCTCGGTGGCAAACTTTCTCCCCAAGCAAACCTTATGGGCACCGTGTTAGCTCCGTTCAGAACGGCGGGAACAAGAATTTCGCAAACGGTGGGCGATTTTGTTGCCAACTTCACCGAGGGTGAAGAGGCTCAGCTTAAAAACGCCGAACTCGAGGGCGAGATTGCCGATTTGCGTGAACAGTTGGCAGAATTCGAACAAGCAAAAAAGGAAAACGAGTTTTATAAAGATTACCTTGAAATTAAAGATACAAATCCCGATTTTAAATTCCAAAAAGCAACCCTTATAGCAACCGACGAAACCGACCCGTTTAAGAGTTTTACTATAAACGCAGGAAGTCTTGACTCGGTGGAGCTTCACGACCCCGTTATTACAAAGGACGGACTTGTGGGATATGTAAGCCAAGTAGGCCTAACCACCAGCAAGGTAACAACCATACTCGACCCCGACATTACCCTTGGTGCGCTTGATATTCGCACAAGCGATTCGGGTATACTTTACGGCAGTGTTGAAAATGCGAAAACAGGGCTCACAGGGCTTTACAACCTTTCTCGTTCCTGTAATATTGCAGTCGGTGACTATATAATTTCTTCGGGCGAGGGCATTTTCCCCGAGGGGTTGCTTATCGGTACTGTTCGTTCAATTGGAAGCGAAAAGTACAACACTTCCCTTTTCGCAACAATCGAGCCGTTTACGGATTTCGACAACATTCGAGATGTTATGGTAATAACAAATTTTGAGGGTCAGGGAGGACTCGACCCCGACAAATAATAATGATTGTAGTTTGTCGGCTTTGCACAAATGGATTCTTAAAAAACCATTTGTGCGCGACACTCATTGCAATGGATATAGTCAAATTTTACACAAAAGGCAGGTGGAAAAATGCTTAATACAAATAGTACCAAAAAATATGTTTTTCTGATTTCCTTTATGTTTTTCCTTAGCCTTACTGTCTTTGGCGGTTCGGGAATTAGTCTTGCAATAAAAGGTGTTTCACCCATTTTGGTTTTAAGCCTTTTGGTGCCCTTTGCAAGCTTTTTTTCGCCGATAATGTCTGCTGTTGCAGGCTTTTTGTGTGGCGCTGTGCTTGACAGCATTTCTGCTGACTGTTACTGCTTTAACACTTTAGCACTTTTGGTGCTCTCGGTATTAGCAAATCTGCTTGCTACCCACATTTTTAATCGAAACTTAAAGGCAACGCTATCTCTTTGCCTTTTAATTGCTGTTTTGTACCATATTTTCTATTGGCTGTTATTTATAGCCTTTAGCATTTCCTTTTCGGATAATTTGCGCTATCTTTTGCAGATGGCTTTTCCGTCTTGTGTTTACACAAGCGTGATTTCTCTTCCGTTTTACTTTATATTCGGAAAACTTTCTTTAAAATTCAACTGAAAAGAGGTGATTTGTCTTGCCGTTTAAAAAGAATAATCAAACCTTCTTGACGGTTTTTTCTGTTTTGATGGTTATTGTTATGTTGCTTTACAGCGGAAGAATTTATTATTTGCAGTTTTCAAGTGATGAGTTCGACGATAAAAGCGACGGTGCTGCGTCGGTGTTAGTCAGCGCTCTTAAAGCGCCCCGTGGTGAAATTCTTGACCGTTATGGCAGACAAATCGCCGCAAATCGTGACGGATACAACATCGTTTTTAACAAAGCGTACGTAAAAGACAATTTAAACGATATAATTTTAAGTCTTGCAAATCTACTCGACGCGAAAGGTGTTGAGCATAAAGATCGACTTCCTTTGGAATATACCCACCCTTACAATTTTAAAGAGGGCGAGTCAACCAAAAAACTTATCAAAACGCTTGACCTTGCCGATTACGCTACAGCAGACAACTGTCTTACCCGACTTGTAGAGCGTTACGAACTTGAAAATTATACCCTTGATGAACAACGAAAAATCGCAGGCGTTCGCTACAGTATGGAAATTGAAGATTTTTCTATTTCTTATCCATATACCTTTGCAGAAGATATCCCCACCGAACTTATGCGTAAAATATCTGAATCCAACTTTTTATTAGACGGTGTCACGGTAGACGTTGTTCCTTTTAGATATTATCCCGACACTTCACTTGCCGTAAATCTTATCGGCACAGTAGGACCCATCTACGAAGAAGATTGGTCAGAGGGCGAAAATTACAAAGAGCGAGGATACGCTTTTGACGACAAGGTCGGTAAAAGCGGTATTGAATATTACGCCGAAGAACACCTTCGCGGTACTGACGGTGAAATCACCTATTATCTCGATGACGAAGGCAATATAATTGATAAAGAAATTACCAAAAAAGCCGTTCCTGGCAAATCGGTAATGCTTACCCTTGACGCAAAAATGCAACGCACAGTGCAAGATGCATTGGCATCAAC
>JAZOQF010000046.1:0-6953 GCA_045655905.1 Acutalibacteraceae bacterium
AGAGAAAAATATTGCAAGGTAAGTCTTGTAGAGGCGCAAATAAACAGTTAAAGAAGGATTTTAATGCTTAAATCTAAAGGTTCATATCGTTGGTTTATTTTAGGCGTATCGGTAATATCAATGTTGTTTGCCGGAATTATATATGCTTGGTCTATTCTAAAAGTTCCTTTTGCTGAAGATTTTGGGTGGAGTGCGAATAATCTTTCTCTGAACTTTACGCTCACTATGTGTTTCTTTTGCGTAGGCGGTTTAGTAGGTAGTTTTTTATCGCGCAAAATCGGTGTCAAATTGGCAGGGTTAGTTTCTGCAGTTTTGTCTGGAAGCGGTATGGCACTCACGGGCATTTTAAGCGGAGAAAATGTGGCAACACTTTATTTGACATATGCTACTATGGCGGGTCTTGGTATTGGTATTGCTTATAATGTGATAATTTCCACTGTGAGCCAATGGTTTCCTGACAAAAAGGGTTTTTGTACAGGTGCCCTTATGATGGGATTTGGTGCAAGCTCATTAATACTTGGTAGTATTGCGGATTTAAGCTTCAAAAGTGATTTTGGTCGCAAGGGTACGTATATTCTTTTAGGTATTGCACTCTTTGTTGTTTTAGCATTGGTAAGTTTGTTTTTAAAACGTCCGGATGATAGCGTAATTTTACCGACCTTTGCGAAAAAAGCAGACAAAGAATTGGAAGATTTCGAACAAAAAGATTACACCACAACCGAAATGATAAAAAGGTTTTCATTTTGGCGCGGCTTTGCATTAATCGCCTTTGCAACCGCGGTGGGCAATTCGGTTATAAGTTTTGCTCGTGATTTAGCACTTTCGGTAGGAGCAAAGGCAGTTTTGGCTACTACACTTGTTGGTGTTTTGGCGGTTTGCAATGGTTTGGGTAGAATTATAACAGGCACCTTGTTTGACTGTCTTGGCAGAAGAAAGACAATGTTAATCGCCACAGTTTTAACAGTAGTAGCGGCAGGAATTACGCTTTTGTCGGTGTTTATTAGTTCATTACCGCTTTGCGTTATAGGGCTTTGTCTAACGGGATTGTCTTATGGCTCTTGTCCTACAATGGTCAGCTCTTTTGTTTTGGCCTTTTACGGTAGTAAGTATTTTGCTACAAATTTCAGCGTGATGAACTGTAATCTTATTTGTGCGTCATTTATGGCAACTGCTTGCAGTAGTTTGTCAAATACTTTCGGTAGCTATACAGCACCGTTTATTTTACTTTTAACTCTTGCGGTTATGGCTTTGATTCTTAATTTAAGCATCAAAAAACCGTAAAAATATCTGCTAAAATCTATCTTTTTGTTTGATTTTGGCAGATTATTGTTATATAATATTTTATTATAGTATTTTTTAGAGGTGTGAAAAATGAAGAAGTTAATGCTGGGCAATGAGGCGGTTGCCCGTGGTCTATATGAGGCTGGTTGCAGCTTTGTATCAAGTTATCCGGGAACTCCGAGTACCGAGATAACCGAGTATTCTGCTAAATACAAGGAAATTTATGCCGAATGGGCACCAAATGAAAAGGTTGCTATGGAATCGGCTTTTGGTGCTAGCCTTTCGGGTAAAAGAAGCTTTTGTGGAATGAAGCACGTTGGTCTTAATGTTGCTGCTGACCCACTTTTCACAATAGGATATACAGGTGTTAACGGTGGTTTTGTTATTGCGGTTGCAGACGACCCCGGAATGCATAGTTCACAAAACGAGCAGGATTCTCGTCATTATGCTAAGGCTTCTAAAATTCCTATGCTTGAGCCGTCGGATTCTAATGAGGCACTTAAAATGACTAAGTTGGCATTTGAACTTTCTGAGGAATTTGACACTCCGTTTATTGTTAAAATGTGTACACGTGTTGCTCATTCTCAAAGTGTTATCGAGGAAAACGACAGAATAGAAACCGAAAAAACATACGAAAAAAATCCCGCTAAATACATTATGATGCCGGGCAACGCTAAGAAACGTCATCCCATCGTTGAGGAAAGAATCAGCGCTTTGGTAGAATATGCTGAAACTGCTGATATTAACCGTGTAGAAGACGGTGCGGATAAGACAATCGGTTTTATCACTTCATCAACATCATATCAGTATGTTAAGGAAGTATTTGGCGACAAGTATCCCGTTTTAAAACTTGGAATGATATATCCAATGCCTAAAAAACTTCTCGAAGATTTCGCCGCTTCGGTTGACCGCCTTGTTGTGGTAGAAGAGTTGGATGGATTTATCGAGGAGCATTGTAACTCTATTGGCTTAAAGGTTGAGGGTAAAGAACTATTCTCGCTTATTGATGAACTGAGTCAGAATAAAATTGCTGAGCAATTTGGAATTGAAACTCAAAAGGGAGTAGCGCTTGATGAGAATATTCCAAACCGTCCACCTGTTATGTGTGCAGGCTGTCCTCACAGAGGTCTATTTTACATATTAGCAAAAAACAAACTCACAGTTATGGGTGATATTGGTTGCTATACTCTTGGTGCTGTACCACCTTTGGCAGCTATTGATACCACCATTTGTATGGGTGCTTCGATTTCGGGACTTCACGGATTTAATAAGGCAAATATGGGAGCGAGTGACGGCAAAACAGTTGCTGTTATTGGCGACTCCACATTTATGCATTCGGGTATTACAGGTCTTGTAAATATTGCATACAACAGTTCTAATTCAACCGTTATTGTACTTGATAATTCTATTACAGGTATGACAGGACATCAGCAAAACCCAACTACGGGATATAACCTAAAGGGCGACCCTGCTTCTAAAATCAACCTTGAAGAGTTGTGCCGTGCAGTTGGTATTAACCGAGTTCGTGTGGTTGACCCTTATAACCTCGCAGAATGTGATGCGACTATAAAGGAAGAATTGGCAGTAGATGAGCCATCGGTTATTATTTCACGTCGGCCATGCGCTTTACTTAAATATGTTAAACATAACAAACCGTTAGTGGTTGACGGCAGTAAATGTAAAAGCTGTAAAATGTGCATGAAGATAGGTTGTCCTGCAATCAGTATGAAGAATGGCATTGCCGAAGTTGATAATACACTTTGCACAGGCTGTGGTGTTTGCGGTCAGTTGTGTAAATTTGATGCGCTTAAGGCTTGGGAGGAGTAAGAAATGGAAACTAAAAATGTAATGATTGTCGGTGTTGGCGGTCAAGGTAGTCTTTTAGCTTCTAAGTTACTTGGCAAGCTTTTACTGACAAAGGGGTATGACATTAAGGTGTCTGAGGTACACGGAATGAGTCAGCGAGGCGGAAGCGTTGTGACATACGTTCGTTTCGGTGACAAGGTTTATTCTCCGATAATTGACAAGGGTGAGGCAGATTTTATTGTTTCTTTTGAAATGTTAGAGGCTGCTCGGTATACTGATTATTTGAAACCAAATGGTAAGATAATTGCCAATACACAGCAGATAAATCCTATGCCTGTAATTACGGGTGCTGCTGAATATCCCGAAAACCTTGCTGAAAAAATCAAGGCAAAGGGTATTGATTTGATAGCTTTCGATGCTTTAAAGTTAGCTGAAGAGGCAGGCTCATCAAAGGCTGTTAATATAGTTTTAATGGGAATGCTGTCACGCTTTTTCGATTTTTCAGAGGAAGAATGGCAGAACGCCATTGAAACAAGTGTTCCACAGAAATTTTTAGAATTAAACAAAAAAGCCTTTGAATTAGGTGCAAAAGCTTAAGGGAGAAATAAAAATGGCAAACTATTATCAACCGGAAATCGAAACTGCCTCGGTCGAGCAAATTCGCTCCTGGCAGAGCGAAAGACTTGTAAATCAGGTTAAGCACGTATGGGAAAATGTTCCTTACTACCGCAAAAAAATGGAAGAAAAGGGTGTGACACCTGATGATATTAAGGGTGTTGACGATTTACATAAGCTTCCATTTTTGACTAAGGACGATTTGCGTGAGGCATATCCTTATGGACTTTTAGGCGCCGATTTAAAGGATTGCGTCAGAATACAGTCAACGTCCGGTACGACAGGTAAACGTGTTGTGGCTTTCTACACAAAAGAAGATGTGGATTTGTGGGAAGACTGTTGCGCACGTGCTCTTATGGCTGTTGGAGGAACAAAGGATGATGTTTGCCATGTGGCATATGGCTACGGATTATTTACAGGCGGAAGTGGTATGCACGGTGGCTCGCACAAGGTGGGTTGTTTAACACTTCCTATGTCTTCGGGTAACACCGAACGTCAGCTTCAGTTTATGACCGACCTTGGTTCTACAATTCTTTGTTGCACCCCGTCCTATGCGGCTTATTTGGCAGAATCAATTCACGAAAAAGGTTTAAAGGACCAAATTAAGCTTAAAGCAGGTATTTTCGGAGCTGAGGCTTGGAGTGAAAGTATGCGCCGTGATATTGAAAAAGCCTTAGGAATTAAGGCTTATGATATCTACGGTCTTACCGAAATATCAGGCCCCGGTGTCAGCTTTGAATGTGAAGAACAAACGGGTTTGCACATCAATGAAGACCATTTTATAGCAGAAATTATCGACCCTGATACAGGCGAGGTTTTACCAGAGGGTTCAAAAGGCGAATTGGTATTTACTTGTATTACTAAAAAGGCTTTCCCACTTTTACGATATAGAACACGTGATATTTGCGTACTTACTCGTAAAAAATGTTCTTGTGGAAGAACCTTTATTAAAATGTGTAAGCCAATGGGAAGAAGTGATGATATGCTTATCATCAGAGGCGTTAATGTCTTCCCGTCACAGATTGAAACTGTGCTTTTGGAACAGGGATATCAGGCCAACTACCAGATTGTTGTTGACCGTGTTAATAACACCGATACTTTCGAGGTTTTGGTTGAAATGACACAAGAGTTGTTCTCGGATAATCTTGGTAAAATCACCGAAATGGAAAAAGAATTAGTTTCTGCCCTTAAAGCAATGTTGGGCATTCAGGCAAAGGTTAAACTTGTGGCTCCTAAGTCTATTGCAAGAAGCGAAGGCAAGGCAGTCAGAGTTATTGATAAGAGAAAGATTTAAGAGGTGTAGATTATGGCAGTTAATCAAATTTCAGTTTTTCTTGAAAATAAAACAGGTCAATTAGCAGAAATAACCGGACTTTTGGCAGATAATAAAATCAATCTTCGTGCAATTTCTATTGCCGAAACTGCAGATTATGGTGTTTTGCGTATTATTGCAGATGATTCTGAGAAGGCTACAAGCGTACTGCTTGCGGGCGGAAATATTATAAATATGAATCCTGTAACTGTGGTTGCTGTTCCCGATAAACCTGCAGGCCTTTCTGAACTCTTGACTCTTTTGGCTGATAGTAATGTTTCTATTGAGTATATGTATTCTCTTTTCACACATCAAAACGGCAAAGCTTATATGGTATTTCGTGTTAAGGATTATGACGAGTTTATTGCTTTACTCGAAAGCCATGATTTAAGCTCCATTTCGGCTGAGGAATTGGGACTCAAATAATGAAAACAATAGAAAGTTTTTTGGTTGACCACCTGAAATTAGAGTCGGGAATTTATGTTTCCCGTGTTGACAGGTCAAAAGACACTGCGGTCACAACCTTTGACCTTAGGGTTACGACTCCTAACCGAGAGCCTGTAATGGATGTGCCTGCTATTCATACTATTGAACATTTGGGCGCAACATTTCTTAGGAACAGCGATTTTAAGGATAATGTCGTGTACTTTGGTCCTATGGGTTGCAGAACGGGATTTTATCTCTTGGTATTTGGTGAAATGTCAAGTTCCAAAATCAAGCCTTTGATTTTGGATATGTGCGATTTCATTTTAAACTTTGAGGGTGAAATACCCGGTGCTACGCCTAAAGAATGTGGAAACTACAGCGAACAAAATCTTAGTATGGCTAAATATTATATCAGAAAATACAAAGAAGATATAATTAAAAACCAAAATTTTGAGTATTAAAAAAGAGAGGTGTAAACCTCTCTTTTTTATGCTTTTTTGATCTTATAAATTTCTTCTGCTGCAAGACGGGCTTTAGTAACGCTGATTTTTTCTTTTGGGAAGCAGTAGTAAAGCCGTTCTCGGTTTCCAATGCAAATAATGTCGCCAATTTCATACCAAAAGTAATCGGCATTGATGCTGTATGCGGCGGTGGGTGAGTGTGTGTAATCAAGTTTTCCGTCACAGCCTGTTAGATGAAAACCGTCAGCGGTGTGGGTCAAATGGCCGCCACCTAACATATACAGCGCTTTGTTATCGCAAATAACGCCAATTTTGACATCGGTTTCAAGTCGGTATTCACCGTTTTCGATTTCTTTTTTAACACATTGCCGTTCCCAAGTGTACCAATCGGGAATATGGGAAAATTCGGTATCACCCTGTAAAGCTTTTATGAAACCGAATTTATCAAGCTCATAAACTTTACCGCAAGCACTACAGGCGATATGAATGCCTTTGCCTGTTATGGTGTTTTCACTTTGGCAGTTAGGACAGCGGTATAAAATTCTTTCGAGTCCGTCCGCACGAAAATCTTCACTAATTTCGATTTTTTCTTTTTGTTGCCTTGCAAATTCATCAAATGTGAATTCCTTATTTATAAGCTCGGTTATCTCTTTTGATGACTTTTCTTTAATCTCTTCGGGGGTCAAAATGCATTTGACCTCAGCGCTCACATTCACTTTGCGTTTTTGCAGACAGTTATAAAGCGGGTCTCTTAAGAATGCGCCTTTTGTTATAACGGTTACGACAGGAACATTTAGTTTCTTAACCAAAATTCCGAGTCTTGGCGGAAGTGCAGTAGCACAGCCGTCAAAGGAATAACCTGCTTCTGGGTACATAAGAATACTGGCTTTATTCTTCTTAATTGCGTGAAGCATATCACCAATAAGGGTCACATCGGTTACGAATTTGTTTGTTGGAATGCAACCGAGCAATCGCATTATAAGGGACTTACCCATATAAGCATCTGTAGTGCAGATAATCGACAGTCTTTTTGGAAAGAAAATTCTAAAAGC
>JAZOQF010000047.1:0-3013 GCA_045655905.1 Acutalibacteraceae bacterium
AAAATTAGCCGTCAGGCTGTAAACCAAATAAAAAACAGAGCAGTCGAGACATTAAGGGAGTATTACGGATGAGGGAAATAACGATTTACAGGGTAAGAAAAAGTTTTGACGATATAAAATCCCAAAAGGGAGCATTTTTAATTTTTGAAACTGCTGCCCGGATGGCAGAAAAACACGAGCTTAATGTATATAATAATGAAGGAAAGCTTATATATATTGGTCGAAAGAAAAAACCGCACTAAAAAGTGCGGTTTTTTATGTATTTAAAATTTAATTAGTAAGCTACACCTTGAGCGAGCATTGCTTCTGCAACCTTTTCAAAGCCTGCAATGTTAGCACCTGCAACAAGGTCACCCTCCATGCCGTATTTCTTAGCGGCATCGTAGGAGTTCTTAACAATGTTAGCCATAATCTGATAAAGCTTAGCGTCAACCTCTTCGGCAGTCCAACTGTATCTCATAGAGTTCTGGCTCATTTCAAGACCGGAAACAGCAACTCCACCGGCATTAACTGCCTTAGAAGGAGCGATTACTAGTCCATTTGCTTTGAGGTAAGCCATAGCTTCCTCGGTGGTAGGCATATTAGCAACCTCAACATAGTATTTAACGCCGTTAGCAACTATGTTCTTAGCGTCCTCAATACCAACCTCGTTCTGTGTTGCGCAAGGCATAGTAATGTCAACCTTAACCTCCCAAGGACGTTTGCCCTCGAAGTATTCAACGCCGAACTTGTCAGCATAATCCTTAACCTTGTCGTGACCGGAAGCACGCATCTCGAGAAGATAGTTGATTTTCTCCTCTGTGTTGATACCGTCTTTATCGTAAACATAACCGTCAGGACCTGAGATGGTAACAACCTTACCACCAAGCTCGGTAACCTTTTTAACGGTACCCCAAGCAACGTTACCGAAACCGGAAATTGCAAAGGTCTTGCCCTTAACGTCGTCACCGAAATGCTTCAACATTTCAACGGTGTAATAAACAGCACCAAAGCCTGTAGCTTCAGGACGGATAAGTGAACCACCGAAAGAAAGACCCTTACCGGTAAGAACACCTGTGAACTCGTTGCGAAGTCTCTTGTACTGACCGTAAAGATAACCAACTTCACGAGCGCCAACGCCGATGTCACCTGCGGGAACGTCGGTATCAGCACCGATGTGCTTTGCAAGTTCGGTCATAAAGCTCTGGCAGAAACGCATAACCTCTCCGTCAGACTTGCCTCTTGGGTCAAAGTCGGAACCGCCTTTACCGCCGCCCATAGGAAGGCTGGTAAGACTGTTTTTAAAGGTCTGCTCGAAACCTAAGAACTTCATAATGGAAGCGTTAACTGTGGGATGGAAACGAAGACCGCCCTTGTAAGGACCGATAGCAGAGTTAAACTGAACACGGTAACCGCGGTTAACCTGTACCTTGCCGTTATCGTCTACCCAAGAAACTCTGAAAGAAATAAGTCTTTCAGGCTCGACCATTCTCTCAAGAATGCCGTATGCCTCGTATTTAGGGTTAGCCTCAATAACGGGCTCCAAGGATTCCAAAACCTCTTTAACTGCCTGCAAAAATTCTTTTTCGCCGGCGCTGCGAGCAGCAGCTTCTTCATAAACCTTGTTTAAATAAGCTGATTTAAACATTAAAATTACCTCCGTAAAATAATATGGTAAAATATATCACCTTTTAAGAATACTACTATTTTTTTTCGCAGTCAATAAAAAAATCGCAAAATAACCTATTTTTTTACAATTTCAGCATATAAAACAATATAGTATTTATTAAATAATTGACCTTTAGAAAAAATGCTGATATAATATCTTATTATATATATAAGGTTAGATATGATGAAAATATTAGTAGGAATGAGTGGGGGAGTGGACTCCTCTGCGGCGGCTGTGCTTTTAAAAGAAAAAGGTTATTCAGTCACAGGACTCACCTTGAAACTTTGCGAATTTGATAAAGAGCAGGACTTGAGTGATGCTAAGTCGGTTTGTGAAAAATTAGAGATAGAACATTTAACCCTTGATTTAAAAGCAGAGTTTAAACAAAAGGTTATGGATGATTTCATAGCTCAGTATAAAGAGGGGCTGACACCTAACCCTTGCCTTGAATGTAATAAATACATTAAATTTGGCAAAATGCTCGACATCGCTTTGGAGAAAGGGTACGATAAGATTGCCACAGGGCATTATGCACGGGTGGAAAAACAGGGTGACCGATTTGTTTTAAAAAGAGCCAAAGATTTATCCAAGGACCAGTCCTATGTGTTGTATTCTTTGACACAGCATCAACTCTCGCATTTGGAGTTGCCTTTAGGCGGGCTTACTAAAGCAGAAATCAGGAGCATAGCCGAAGAAAAGGGACTTATTAATGCGAATCGTCCCGATTCGCAGGACATTTGTTTTGTGCCTGACGGGGATTATGCTTCGTTTATTCAAAAAACGGATGGTTTTAAGAGTGTAAAGGGTGACTATGTTGATATAAACGGTAATGTAATAGGTTCGCATCAAGGCGTTATTCATTACACGATAGGTCAGCGAAAAGGACTTGGAATTGCCCTTGGCAAACCTCAGTTTGTGATAGATAAATCGGCTGAACGCAACAGGGTGGTTTTAGGTGACGAGGAGCATTTGTTTAAGAAAGAGGTAGATGTCAGGGATGTTAATTTTATTCCATTCGACACTCTCCAAAATGAAATGCGTGTGACGGCAAAGCTTCGTTACAGGCACGACCCTCAGCCTTGTGTGATTTATCCTTTCGGTGAGGGTGTTAAAATTGTTTTTGATGAGCCACAACGTGCGCCAACAAGCGGCCAGGCGGCTGTTTTTTATGATGGTGACATAGTTGTAGGCGGTGGAAAGATAATCTGATTTAAGGAGTAGTAAAAATGAGAACTGTTGTATCTGTAATGGGAAAGGATGCTGTCGGAATTATTTCAAAGGTCAGCAATGTTTGTAACGAGTGTAATGTAAATATATTGGACATTACGCAGTCGGTTTTGGACGATATTTTTGTAATGGTAATGC
>JAZOQF010000048.1:0-29987 GCA_045655905.1 Acutalibacteraceae bacterium
GCCGTTGCCGCTTTAGCCTACGGCACCGAAACTGTTAAAAGGGTAGACAAAATCGTAGGTCCCGGTAACGCATTTGTTGCCGAGGCAAAACGTCAGGTTTTTGGCAGAGTGTCCATTGATATGATAGCAGGACCGAGCGAAATTTTAGTTATAGCCGACGGCAAAAGTAACCCCAAATTCGTAGCGGCTGACCTTTTATCTCAGGCGGAACACGACAAAAACGCAAGTGCTGTTTTAGTGACCGACAGTAACGATTTGGCAGAGGCAGTAGCCGAAGAAATCGAAAAGCAGTTAAAAGAACTTCCTCGTGAAGAAATTGCAAGGGCATCTATCGATAACAACGGCAAAATCATCGTTGCCGAAAATTTAGATGATGTTATAGATGTTGCTAACGAAATCGCTCCCGAACATCTTGAACTTTGTGTGGATAATCCGTTTGATTATCTCGACAAGATAAAAAATGCGGGTAGTATCTTTATGGGTCGCTACTGTCCTGAGTCTTTGGGCGACTATTACGCAGGACCCAACCACACTTTACCCACATCGGGCACAGCAAGATTTTCAAGTCCCTTGTCGGTGGATGATTTCGTGAAAAAAAGTCAGTTTATTTATTACAGTAAAACAGCGCTCGAAAAGGTGGCAGACGATGTCGCTTTCTTTGCCGAGAAAGAGGGACTTTCCGCACACGCTAAAAGCGCTATCGTAAGAGGAGAAAAATGAGCAAGTTTATAAATGAGCGATTTGCGGCATTGGAGGAGTACACCCCCGGTGAGCAACCGCAGGACAAAAAATATATAAAACTCAATACCAACGAATCTCCCTATCCGCCGTCAAAAAATGTTTTAAAGGCGGTGGGCAAAAAGGAAATCGCAGACCTTCGTCTTTACAGCGACCCCGAATGTCGAAAACTAAAGCTCGAGATGGCTCGTCTTTTCGGGGTGAATGGGGAGAATATATTTCTTTCCAACGGCTCGGACGATATTTTGAATTTTGCATTTATGGCGTATGGCGCAAAGGGAGCGGTTTACCCTGACATAACCTACGGTTTTTACAGCGTTTTTGCCGAGCTTCACGGTGTGGAAAGTGAAATCATACCTTTAAATGATGATTTCACCATTGACACCGAGCAGTTCAAGGGTAAGGGTAAATTGGTTGTAATCGCAAACCCCAACGCACCTACGGGAATTGCTTTGTCCTTAGAGGAAATTGAGCAAATTGTAAAGGTGAACCCCGACAATGTAGTTTTAATTGATGAAGCGTATGTAGATTTTGGCGGTGAAACCTGTTATAAATTGACACAAAGGTATGAAAACCTTTTGTGCGTGGGTACATTTTCAAAGTCACGAAGTTTGGCAGGCGGTCGTTTAGGCTTTGCGATAGCTAACGAAAAGTTGATAGTCGACCTTGAAAAAATCAAGTATTCCACTAATCCGTATAACATAAACCGCTTGACCGAAGCGGTTGGAACTGCTACAATAAAGGACAATGCTTACTATCTTGCTAATTGTAAGAAAATTATCAAAACTCGCGAATGGGTGACAAAGGCTCTTTGTGACCTCGGTTTTGAGGTTTTACCCTCAAAAGCCAATTTTATCTTTGCTAAAACCGATAAAATTTCGGGTCTTAAACTTTACGAGGAGTTAAAGGCGAGGGGCGTGCTTATTCGTCACTTTGAAAAGCCGAGGATAAAGGATTATAATCGTATTACAATCGGCACAGATGCAGAGATGAAAATTTTAATCGAGAAAATCGAGGAGATTTTATGAGAACGAGCGAAATTAACCGTAAAACCAACGAAACAGATATTTCTTTAAAACTTAATATCGACGGTGTAGGCAAGAACGAGATCGAAACGGGTTGCGGTTTTTTAGACCATATGCTAACCCTATTTTCCCGTCACGCAAGGTTTGATTTAGAACTTCGTTGCGTGGGTGACACCAATGTTGACTACCACCACACAGTTGAGGATATCGGCATTGTGCTAGGCAAAGCAATGGCAGAGTGCCTTGGCGAAATGCGTGGAATTAAGCGTTACGGCAGCTTTATTCTTCCTATGGATGAAAGCCTTATTTTGACTGCTGTGGATATTTCGGGCAGAAGTTATCTCGGTTACAAATTAAACATTCCCACACAGCGTGTAGGGGATTTTGATACCGAGCTTGTTCGTGAATTTTTTGAGGCATTTGTCAGAAATGCGAACATAACACTTCACATAAATCAGCTCGAGGGGTACAATTCTCACCACATAATCGAGGGTGCTTTCAAATCGGTTGCACGCTCAATGAAAGAGGCAGTAGAAATCGAGGAAAAGTTTAAAAACGAAATCCCCTCCACCAAAGGAGTACTTTAATGTTAGCAATTATTGATTACGGCGTGGGAAATCTGTTTTCCCTAAAGTCGTCACTTAAAGCCGTCGGCGTAGAGGCGGTTGTCACAAGCGACATAGAGGAAATAAAAAAAGCCGACAGGTTGATACTTCCCGGTGTCGGCGCTTTCCCCGATGCTGCAAAAAAACTGTTTGATAGCGGTCTTTGTGGTGTCATAACCGAAAAGGTAGAAAACGGCACACCTTTAATGGGCATCTGCCTTGGGATGCAGCTGCTTTTTGAAAAAAGTTATGAATACGGCGAGCATCAGGGCCTAGGATTCTTAAAGGGCGAGGTTATCGGAATGGAAAACACCATTCCAAAAGGTCTTAAAATACCGCATATCGGTTGGAATGCCCTTAAATTTACCAAAGAAAACCCGATTTTTAAATATATTAACGAGGGTGATTGCGTTTATTTTGTTCACTCGTTTTATGCTGTTGGGTGTGAAGAATCATTGATAGCCACCACAGAATACGGCAAGGACTTAACCGCCGCTGTGGGCAAGGGTAATGTTTACGGTTGTCAGTTCCACCCCGAAAAAAGCGGCAATGTGGGACTTAAAATTTTAAAAGCGTTCAGCGAGGTATAGTAATGTTCATTTTTCCTGCAATAGATTTAGTCGGCGGTAAAGCTGTTCGCCTTTTTAAGGGCGATTATGATAAAATGACGGTTTACAGCGACAGTCCTTTGTCGGTGGCGAGGGATTTCGAAGAAAAGGGAGCAAAATTTATCCATCTTGTAGACCTTGAGGGTGCAAAAGACGGCACAACCCCGAATATTGAAATCGTAAAAGAAATAGCGACAAAAACAAACCTTTTCACCGAAATCGGCGGCGGAATCAGAGATATCGAAACTGTAAGACGCTATCTCGAAAACGGTGTCGACAGGGTTATTTTAGGCACCGCCGCTGTTAAGGATGAGGCATTTTTAAAGCAGGCGCTCACAGAATTTGGCGACAAAATCGCCGTTGGAATTGATATTAAGGACGGATTCGTTGCAATTAAGGGTTGGACCGAATCAAGCGGCATCGACCCGTTCGAGTTTTGCAAGAAAATGCAAGACTTGGGTGTAAAGTACATTATCTGCACCGATGTTTCAAAGGACGGTGCTATGAAAGGCACGAATTTGGAGCTTTACAGAGAACTTTCCAAAAAGTTCAGCGTTAATATTACTGCATCGGGCGGAGTTTCTTCGCTTGAGGATGTTAAGGCGCTCAGAGAAATGGATATTTACGGCGCTATAATCGGCAAGGCTTATTATATCGGCGCCATTGATTTAAAAGAGGCTTTAGAGGTAGCAAAATGATAACAAAAAGAATTATCCCTTGCCTTGATGTTAAGAACGGACGGGTTGTTAAGGGTGTAAATTTTGACAATTTGAATGATGTTTCATCTCCTGTGGAGCTTGGTAAATACTACAGTGACTGCGGTGCAGATGAACTCGTGTTTTACGATATAACAGCATCGAGTGATGGGCGAAAATTGTTCACTGACATACTAAAAGAGGTGGCAGAAAATATTTTCATCCCTCTCACAGTTGGTGGCGGAATAAATACTATCGACGATTTTGACAGGGTGCTTAAATGCGGTGCCGACAAGGTGAGCGTTAATTCGGGTGCTATTAAAAATCCTGATTTGATAAATGAGGCGGCTCAGAAATACGGTGACCAATGTGTCGTTCTGTCTGTTGATATAAAGCGAGTCGACGGCGAGTTTCGTGTCTTTGCAAAAGGTGGCAGAGAGGACACAGGAATTGAAGCTATCGGTTGGATTAAGGACTGTGTTAACAGAGGTGCAGGCGAGGTTGTTGTTAACTCCATCGACACCGACGGAGTTAAAAAAGGCTTCGATTTGGAAATGTTAAAGGCTGTGCGAGAAGCTGTTAATGTCCCTGTTATCGCATCGGGCGGAGCGGGAAGCGCCGAGGATTTTGTGACACTCTTTAAAGAAATTCCCGATATGGATGCAGGACTTGCAGCATCAATTTTCCATTTTGGAACGGTTAAAATCAGCGACCTTAAAAAGACGCTTGAGAAAAACAATATTGTGGTTAGGAGCATTTAAAATGATAGATATAAACAGTTTGAAATTTGATGAAAAGGGACTTATTCCTGCCGTTGTGGTGGACGCTCATTCCAAAAAGGTGCTGACAGTAGCCTACATGAATGCCGAAAGTCTTAAAATTTCCATGGAAAAGGAAATGACTTGTTTTTACAGCCGTTCAAGAAACGAACTGTGGCTGAAAGGGGAAACAAGCGGCAACTATCAGCATATCGTTTCCATCACAGCTGACTGCGATAACGATGCGCTTGTAGTTATGGTTGAAAAGGACGGACCTGCTTGCCATAAGGGTACCGACTCTTGCTTCACAAACGAAATTTTCAAAAGTGAGACAAGAGAAGAATTTTCATTAGATAACCTTTACGATATGTTGGCGGACCGCAAGGCAACAATGCCGGAGGGCTCATATACCACCTACCTTTTCTCAAAGGGTGTGGATAAAATCCTTAAAAAAGTGGGCGAGGAGTCAACCGAGGTTATCATCGGCGCAAAGTCTGGCGACAAGGCAGAAACAATTTACGAAATCGCAGACCTCACCTATCACATAATGGTGCTTATGAACGAAATGGGCATAAGCCTTGAGGAAGTACGAAAAGAACTTGCCTCCCGTCACATTATCGACCACAAGGTAAAACAAGAAAAAATGGTATGAAAAAATCCCACTTAAAAAGTGGGATTTTTATTTTGTGTTAAGTTATTTTAAAGATTGTTTTTCAAAAGGTCAAGTGTGGTTTTTCCTGCATTGTAAACATAGCACCAGTCTGCTCCTGCAAACAACATATCCAAATCAAACCTTGACCAATTTGTAATTTCCTTTTCGCTCATTCCGCCTGCAAGGCCGACAATCTTGTTGTGCTTTTTCAACTGTTCAACAGCGTGTTTTATGCTTGAAATTGTAGCTTCGCCAAAAACATTTAAGAAATCGTCCAACGAAGCGGACAAATCGTTAGGACCGAATATAAAACCGTCAACATAAGGAATTTTCACGATTTCATCAATGTTTTTAATTAAATCAATATGCTCAATTTGAACAAATCTGCACAATTCCAAGCTTTTGCTGTCAACGTATTCTTTGGCATCATCTGCGCCGTAACCTATCGCCCTCATCGGTCCGAATCCACGTGTGCCGTAAGGGGGATACAAGGTCATTTCAATCAAATCTTTAAGTTCTTCGGCAGATTTTACCATGGGGAAAATCACACCGTCTGGCGCCATTTCAAGAATTTTTTTGGTTGCAGTTAAATCGTTTTGCGGTAATCTGACAACCGATGAAATACCGCTTGATTTTGCAGCGTTTAAATGACATAAAACATCCTTGTAGCTCATATATGTGTGTTCCATATCAATCCACACACAGTCAAAACCCACATTGCCCATAATCTCACAAAGGCAAGGGTCGGTAAGGCACACAAGACTACCACAAATTTTTTCGCCGTTTTCTAATTTTGAACGCAAGGAATTCATCATTCATCACCCTGTTGATCGTTTTCTTTTATAATAATACACCCATTTTACAAATGCAATAGTAAAATGTATTAAGGGCAAAAAAGGGACGATGTTTTCATCGCCCCTCGTGATATTAAATTTATGACGCTCTTTTGAGGCGTTTTTCTGCCTTTTGGGCATTTTCGAGCATACTAAATAATAGCACAATATAGTTATACTACTTTTAGCACTACCTTGCCGATATTTTCTCCGCGTTCTAATATGTCTTGTGCCTCGTTCACTTCTTCAAAAGGTAAAACTTTATATATCGACGGCTTGATTTCTCCGCTTTCAAGTTTAGGCCAAACCTTTTCTACAAGTTCTTCAAGCAATATTGTTTTTTCTTCATTAGTACGTTTTCTGAGCATACTACCAACCAAATGCAAACCCTTGGTGAGCAAGGGGCGGAGTAGAACGTTAGTTTCTATACCTGCTAATGTGGAAATTACTACCCAATAGCCGCCCTCTGCCATATAAGGTAAGCATTCTCCGAGAGCTTGTCCGCAAAGACAATCCATTGCCATATTAATAGGATGACCGTTTTCTTCTTCTCTCTTTAATACTTCTGCAACATTTTCTTTCTGAGAATTTATAATAATATCTGCGCCAAGCGGCTTGATTTTTTCTGCAATTTCATCGGTCAAAACCGAAGTTATAACCCTTGCCCCAAACGATTTTGCCATTGGTATTGCAACGCTGGCTAAACCGCTAGCCCCTGCAGGAATAAAGGCGGTGTCTCCTGATGTTAAATGTCCTTCCCAAAACAGATTCAAATAAGAAGTTGCATAAGCTTCAGGTAAAGCAGCAGCCTCTTCAAAAGAAATATTTTTAGGTGTAGGCATAACCATACCCTCGGGCACACAGATATACTCTGCATATCCTCCACCACCAACAAGGGCACATACCTTATCTCCAATATTATATTTTTTGCACCCAATACCAACTTCTGCTACTACGCCCGAGATTTCAAGACCTGGCCATTCAGGCCAACCCTTAGGCGACGGATATGTTCCTTTTCTTTGCAACAAGTCAGCGCGGTTAAGACCTGCAGCCTTTACCTCAATTAAAATCTCGTTATCTTTGGGTGTAGGTTTTTCAACTTCTGTTATAACAAGTTTTTCATTTTCTACTAAAGCAGCTTTCATAAATCGTTTCTCCTTTTTATCAACCTCTTTAATATTTATAAACAATCTGACCGTCACAAACAGTTAATACACATCTGTAACCAATATCACTTTTCAATCTGTTTCCTGCGTTATCAATTAAATCAAAAGATTCATCAGTATAATCAAAAACCGCTATGTCGGCTATTCTGCCAACTTTAAGAGTGCCCCATTCTTTCTCTTTTCCAAGAACCCTTGCAGGAGTTGCGGTAGATGCTCTAAATATATCTTCTTCACTCATTCCGACAGTTTTGGCTATACTCATACACATTGTCATTCCGTATTTCCCACCGCGTTTATATGCACTGAGACAAGTAATATCTGTGCTTATTGTGTCGGGCAAGAAACCTGATTTAATAGATTTTTCGAGGTTTTTAAAATCGGTATGTACGTGACCTGCAAATCCGGAATCTATTATAACGCCTTTGTCCTTTGCAATTCTAAAAGCCTCAAAATCATCGTCCATACAGGAGTTTTCCCCGCCGTGAAATGCGTGAGTTAATATATCACCCGAAGACAGCGTTTTAATAATTTCAGTCATTGAAGTGGGTGAATTGGAACAATGCACCATAACCTTTAGTCCGATTTCCTTTGCAAAGGTGCAGATTTCTTTTAAAGGTGTTATATCTGAAACCTCGGAAATGGTTTTATCAAAATAAACCTTTAAACCCACAATCTTGTCACCATATTCCCCTAAAAGCATTCGTGTGGTGGATAACACGGCGTGATTATCCTTTATATGGGTGATGGCAAAGAGGGAGTTTTTCACGATATATGAATTTGTTAATTCTCGGTTTATGTAAATGCTTCCTGCGTCGTTTACTGCCGTAACACCAAAAGGGAAACTGCTCATATGTGCTTCAACACCGAATTCATCGGGAGCAATACCCTTTAAATGCACGTGTATATCAACAAGTCCGGCAGATACAATCTTTCTTGTAGCGTCGTAAATGTATTCAGCATTTTCATTTATTGAGGTGTCGATTTTTTCTATATGCTTATCATTTGTTAAAATATCGCCATAGAAAAATTTTTCGCCATCCCAAACACGACCGTTTTTAATCAATATTTTTGCCATAAAACTTAACACCGCCCACTATTTGGTCTAAGACCTCTTGTACAGCATACTCATGCTCATAACTAAAAGGGTTTTGCTTTTTGCCCACAATGTAATTGTGAAAGTCCCTCATCATTTGGTCATATCTTCCGTCACCGCTGTTGTCTTCAAAGGGTAAAATGATTTTCTGGTCTTTGTATGGGTAGTCTGCTATTTCGGTGTTGGAATATGTTACTGTAAGAGGTTTTTCGATGGGACAAATATTAAATGTGCCCCGACTTCCCGATACCATAAGCTGACGTCTGCCCCAACCGTTGACCTCTACTGAAGAAACAAAAACTCTCGCCAAAGCCTTTTCATATTCCATAACCGCTAAATTGTTATCGGCAAAATCAACATCATCAAGATTTGTATGTTTTAAAAAAGTTGATACTTTGTTCGGTTTGCCCATCATATAAACTATAAGGTCAATCAAATGGCAACCTAAAATATACATAATACCACCGCCGAAATTTGAGAGCCATATTTTATATTCCTTTGAATGAAAGGTACTCATTTCAGCATTTATGGAATAGATTTCTCCGAGTTCACCGCTTTTCACCAACTCAATACATTTTTGCACGGCGGGGTTATAACGGTACATATAGCCGAGTTGAACAATAAGATTTTTTGCTTTTGCGCTATCGAGCAGATGCTTATATTCTTTTAGTGTACTGCCGGCGGGCTTATCCATATGTATATGCTTGCCATTATCAATGCATTTTTGTGCTGTTTCGGTCAAATTCCATACATCGGTTTCAACAAGAACAGCATCGCATTTTTCTATTATTTCCTCAACCGACAGCCTTTTAAGACCGTTATAGCAGGGTAAATTGCCTCTTTTTTTAACCCATTCCTCGTTTTCCTCGGCATATCCCACAATTTGGAAAAGTTCGGGAAATTTTCTTGCCGACAGCATTTTACCCTCGCTGTGATTGTGTCCTATTCCTATTTGTCCGAGCTTAATCATTAGCCTTCTCCTTTTTACCGGTATAATGTCCTATAAGTATTCCTATTGAAATTAAGATAAATGCCGCAAAATATTGAAATTTGAAAATATTCTCATTTAAAATTACCGCACCGAAGACACAAACAAGACCGCCGCAAACATTAAGATATCATCAACAGAGTTTGAATCTGTTTTTCACAAAAAATTATCTCCAATCAAAAACGGTACCTATCGGGAAATCTTTGTTGTTGCAAAGCTCGCTATAAATTTCTGGTGCTGCTTCAGGTTTTACAACTCTTGAAACTATAGAATTTATATCCACACGCTTTGTAGAAATCATATCTAAAATTGCTCTGCAATCATCGTGATGTGTCCAATGATGGGGATATGATTCAACCTTTGGTCTTACAAAATTATGAGCGCCAATAAGTTTTATACCGGGTTTGTGCACCTGAGTGTAATAATCAACAGTGCTATCGGAAACTCTTGTGCAACCAAGTAACGATATTCTGCCTTGCCATGATGCACATTCAAGTGCTTGGTTCATTGCGGCAGAAATTCCTGTAACCTCAACCGTAGCATTAACACCTTTGCCTTTTGTAATTTCTTTTACCTTATTTACAAAATCAGCGTCTGTAGGGTCTAAAGCATAGTCTGCACCGAGCTTCAAAGCCAAATTGCGTCTTTCTTCATTAAGGTCAACTGCGATTAGAGGATTGGCTCCGCTAAGTCTTAAAAACTGAACGGAGAATATGCCCAAAAGCCCAAGGCCCATAACCATAGCACTTTCGCCAAGCTCAAGTTCTAACTTTCTGACACCGCCCAATCCCATCGAAGCTATTATTACAAATGCGGCTTCAAGAGAGTCGATGTTGTCATCTTCAACCTTTGTCACGTCATTTTCGGGTACAACGTTATATTCGGTATGTATTCCGTGATAAACAAGCACTCTATCGCCGATTTTTATTTTTTCAACTTTATCGCCTATTTGAGTAACGTAACCCACACCACAATATCCCAAGCGGTTTGGAAATTGCTGATATGTGTTTTGCATTCCTAAAATGTTGGCACGCTCAGTACCGCCTGAAACCACGGTATATTCCATTTTTACCTGAACAAAATTTCCGTTTACAACCTTGGTTTCCTCTAAAAGAAGCTCGGCAGTTTTCGGTTTTGTAAATACAATTGTTTTAGATTTCATAATATATCACCTTTCTTAAAACTAATTTCAAATCAATTTTCTCATGTTATCTATTACGATTCTTGACGTCTTAAGGTCAAGTTGCTCTAAAGTAGAACTTTCTGAAAATCTATCAACGCAAAATGCAATTTGTCCTCCAAGGACAGGATTTATAATTCTTGTCAAACCGCCGAATTTACCGTTAGCGTGATAGCTAACCGGAGTTTTGACTTCTTTTTTAAGTAATAACATAGCTTTAATGCTTTCAATCATTTCATCTTCATTAGTCGCTGATGTGACAATTTTTATGATATCGGGATTGCGTTGCTCTAAAAACAATGCGAGTTCAACTACCTGCGTACTATTCATCGGGATTCCCGGATGGCAGGAAAGCAGAACCTCTGCTCCCATATTATGTACGTTTTCTATAAATTCACATTGCTTTGAAATCACAGCCGAATCAGTAACTATTTCTTTAGGATTGTTTTTTGTAAATGAATATTTATCCTCACCGCAAAAATCTGTCTTTGAAGGCTTATGAAAAGAATAACCCTGCATATCAATTCCAGCGACACCAGCCTTAACTCCAGTTAAAAAAGATTCTACCCTTTCTTCCTCACTAAAACCTCTGCTTTGCCAATCAGTAGTTCCATCATAGTTAAGGGCTAAAATAGGCAACTTTGTGCTGTTAACAATATCCCTTATAGTGTTTTCATCACATTCGTCTAAACACGATAGATGTAAATCAATCATGTCAGCACCATCATACATACAGTTTTTTATTTCTGCGATAACAGCATTTTTTGTTTTTTCTCGTATTACACCTGCGACAGCGGGCGCAGTAATTTGCGATAATTTTTTCATTTTTACATACCACCTTAAATAAAATATACAAAAATAATTATTCTATGTAAATGGCAATAATGATATTTTTATCAATTGTGATACACAATGTTTGTAAAAACGCTTATTATATGCTATAATAAGCGTGAGGTGTTGTTAGATGTTTGTCAATTCTGTTATAAATATTACCGTTACGGGGGTTGCGTGGGCGTTAAGGCTGTTTGATTCTCCCGTAGGGGTAACGGTTAAGCGTACAAACCGAGCAAAATGGGCAATTGCCCTTAAAATTTCAGGCAAAACAATTTATAATGTAAAAGGTAAGGAAATCGTGTGCGATAGTTTGCATCCCGTAATTTTACCCAAGGGGAGCAGCTATTCGTGGAAATGTACCGAGCCCGGAGCTTGCTTTATAATAGATTTTGATGCTATCGAGGAGTATGACGATATTTTAAAATTCAGTATTACAGATAACACATTTTTTATAAACGCATTTTCTAAAATAGAAAGAAGCCTTACAAAACAAGATACTGCCCATAAACTTGAGTGCAACGGTATTTTGTATGGAATTTTAACATCTCTTTTTAAAACGCTCAAAGATGACTATATCCCCAAGGATAAAAGAAAACTGATTCAACCTGCTGTTGATTATATGAATGAGCATTACAGTAATCCTGAGATTACAAATGCTGAGTTATCGGCTATTTGCGGAATCAGTACGGTCTATTTTCGCAAAACCTTTGAAACGGTTTATGGCGTTTCGCCTATGAAATATCTTCATAATTTACGGATAAGCAAGGCTAAAAATATGCTTTTGAGCGACTATGAGTCGGTAAAGCAGGTTTCTGAAAGTGTGGGTTATAACAGTATCTACCATTTTTCAAAAATGTTTAAAATATATGTCGGTGTAAGCCCTTCAGAATATAAAAAATCATCCCGAAATTAATCGGGATGTTTTTTATGATGCTTTTTTAAGGCGTTTTTCGGCTTTTTTTGCATTTTCGAGCATATTCTCGGCGAATATGGCGTAGCCCTTGGTCGGGTCGTCGATAAGAACGTGTGTTACAGCCCCTACAAGCTTGCCGTTTTGTAAAATTGGACTACCGCTCATGAGTGTGTAAATATAGGACCAACACATTTTTTACATTGTTTATTTCCTACTTTCCCCTTAAACGCAAAGAAACCGCACCGAACAGGCACGATTTCTTTGTATTATAGGAATTCAATTTTTGATTATACGTGTTATATTAGGACCAACAAGTTAAGAAGTGTCTCTTATATTTTTATTAACTAATAGGATGATTTATTTTGGATTTCTAAATAATTCTTCTAAGTTCGCAGAATATTCATGACTCGCATTTATCCAAATTTTATTATCCCTTGTTGAATATAATGAAAAACTCCATAGATCATCACTATAAGTATATACTGTCGCTGGATAATAGCTATCTTCTGTCTTTTCTCCAGAAAGTATTTTATCTACTAAGTCCTTTGTACTTTTTTCTTCACTAACCGATAAAAGAGGAATAGCCATAATCTTTAATGTTTCATACATAGTCTCCCTATTTAGCATTTTATTATATAAATTCGTGTCGGCAATATTTATACTCAACTTATATACACCTGCATTATCTGCATCACTTTTTATATAACAACAAACACTGATATCATCATTATAAAAAGTGAAACTTTTCCTACCACTAAGACCAGCAAAAATTTCCGATACGTTTCCATGTTTTTCCTTGTTTAAAAATTTTTGTGTGTTATTACAAATTTCTGCAACAGAAACATCGTGTCTAATATTATAGTATACCGTTTCGTCGCTACTTTTACCAATTATATTTGAATGTTCCGATTCACCTACTTTCTTAACTGAATCGTTACCATCGATTTTAATCCACATTGCTGGACGTATATATGCCTCACCATCCACTACATAACCACAAATATAATCTAGTTTACCATCATAAGCATTATAATATGATATATTTTGACCTATAGGACCATATGCAGGTGTTCTCATAATTGTAATATACCAATTAAAATCACTTTCAAGCATTTCGCACGGTTTGGCGATACGTGATGCATCAGTTTTCAAATATTTAACCGTTTCTTCCAAACTCAAAATAAATATTTTATCTTCGGTCTGCTGTCCACAATTCATTTGTAACAACGGATTATTGCTATTAGTTAAAGTCGTTGTGTTTATATATCCGATTTCTTCCGAATTAAATGACTCATTTAAGAACTCATTATTTAGCCATTTTCTCAAGGAAGAATTTGCCCAAATATAGTCATCTGATGTTTCTGAAGCTTTATCGACAAACTTGTTTTCATAGATAATTTTATTGCTTAACATCAAAGCGTTACCGCTATTTTGCTCTAAAACTAACCACTCGATTTTTTCTTTTCCGTTTTCTGAAATTCCATCTTGCTCAAAGCTACCAAAAGCAACGATATCACCAACAGATATTTTATTTTCGTCATCTGTTGTATGACTAATCTCGTTTTGTTTTTCATCATTCGTGTTCATATTAACATTTGAATCGTCGCAACCAACAAACAAATTTGAAATTATTATCATCAACAAAAAAACACATAAAACCTTTTTCATTTTCTTTTCCTCCATAAATAAAAAGTGCGGCTACCGAAGTAACCGCACAAAAAACGCAAACTCCGATAGTCGCCAAACTAACAAATGTGAAATGGGTGCAAACGCACATACCTATAAACACTTGGAATTTGCGTTTTTATCAAATTCAAAAGCATTTATAGATATAACCAAAAATAAGCGTAATTATCCCATAAAAAGAAAAATACACCCAATTTCACACAATATTCAGTTAGTTTGGCAAAATATAGTATATCACTATGCGTCGAAAATTGCAATATTTTTAGTTTGTGGTATAATAAAAAAGCCTCCCTTTACACAAGGGAGGCTTTTTTATGAAGCTTTTTTGTGGCTTTTTTCTGCTTTTTGGGCGTTTTCGAGCATATTCTCGGCGAAAATGCCGTAGCCCTTTGTGGGGTCGTCGATAAGAACGTGTGTAACAGCGCCCACAAGCTTTCCGTTTTGCAGTATCGGACTGCCCGAAAGCCCCTGAACTATACCGCCCGTTGTTTCCAAAAGTTCGGGGTCGGTGACGGTTATCACCATATTTTGCGTAGCAGAATTTAGTTTATTTTTTTTAACTTCAATTTGGCAGTCGTAAAGTTGTGGCGTTGTGCCGTCTATTGTGCAAAGCACTTGAGCATCTCCGTCTTCAACCTCGGTTTTAAGGGCGACTTCGGTTAATTCGTCAAGGGGAATTTCACCAGTCATAAGTGAGTAAACACCGCCGCTGCAGTTAAGCTGAATTCTGCCGAGGGTATCTGATAAAAGTCTGCCTTTCAGTTGACCGGGTGTGCCTTTTTCACTCTTTTCGACCGAAAAAATTTCGGCAGATACAATCTCGCCCGATTCAATGTTTAAAAGTTCGCCCGTGTCCTCATCGCAGACACCATGACCGAGCCCACAGATGATATCGGTCGAGGGACTGTAAAATGTGAGGGTGCCAATTCCCGCCGAGGAGTCTCGCACCCAAATTCCGATTTTGTAGGTCTCGGTATCGCTTGAGAGTATCGGGGTTACGTTAAAGAATATTTTTTTGTTGTTTCTTAAAACCTTGAGTTTAAGTGTTTTTCCGCCTGAAGATTTAATAATGCTCACTAAATCTTCATTGGTTGAAATTTCTTTTCCGTCAACCGACAGGACATAGTCACCCTTTTTAATTCCCGATTCCTTTGCGGGATTGAAATTTCCGCTAGTAGTTGCAACATCGGTTAAATCAACCACCAAAACACCCTTTGTGTAAAGTTTCATTCCAAACGGCTGACCTAAAACCGCCACCTGCATTTGGTCCACCACCTGTACCTGCACCTTTGAAAATGGTATAACACCAAACATTTTAAGATCAATTTCAAAATTTCCGCTTTTTTCTTCGGTGTGTCTGGAACTAAGCTCTGTACCATTGTAAACCGCTGTTACGGGTAAAGGGGTGTTAAGACTCAGGGTATCACCCTTTTTGATTTTAAAATCTTCGCCCAAATAATCGTCAAGATAAAAAGGCGCCCCGAACACGGCAATATCAAAAATCAGTAATATAAAAAAGAGGATTTTAGCCAAAATTCTCGCAATTTTCATTTTTTTCACCCATATTATTTTGTGCCGAGTTTTTGAGAATAAAAATTTAAAAAAATTCCAAAAGTAATTGATTGAAAAATTGTAAAAAATGTGGTATAATTTATACAATTATTTTGTTATTTGGGGAGAACTGCAATGGACATTATAAAACAACTTTGCGAAGAGCTTTCACTAAAGGCTTTTCAGGTTGAAAATGCAGTAAAATTGATTGACGAGGGAAACACCATTCCCTTTATCGCTCGTTACCGAAAAGAGGCAACAGGCAGTCTTGACGACCAGGTTTTGAGAAGTCTTAGCGACAGGCTTTTGTATCTTCGCAATATGGATGAAACAAGACAGAAAATTTTAAAATCAATCGAGGAGCAGGGAGCATTAACCGAAGAATTAGCCGAGGCAGTAGCCAATGCAAAAACCCTCACCGAGCTCGACGACATTTACCGCCCGTATAAAAAGAAAAAGAAAACAAGGGCAAGCGTTGCAAAAGAAAAGGGACTTGAGCCTTTTGCGGATATTATCTACGCTCAGGGCGAGAGTGACAAAACAATAGAAGAAATCGCACAGGAGTTTGTAAACGAAGAACTTGGCGTTGAAACTGCAGAAGATGCAATTTCCGGAGCTTTGGATATTATTGCCGAAAAAATCTCGGACGACGCCGACATTAGAAAAAGAATGCGTTTTGTTTGCTCGGCTCACGGTATCATAACCGTTAAAGCCGCCGCAGAGGATACCGGTGTTTACGAAATGTACGCCGATTACAGCGAGGCTGTTTCCAAAATTCCCGATCACCGTATTCTTGCTATTAACCGAGGAGAGAAGGAAAACATTTTAAAGGTAAACATTGATTTTGATATTCAAAAAGCAATGTTCATAATCTCTAAAAACCACATTAAAGAGGGTTCGGTTTTTACTCCTTTGGTTATGAAAGCGGCAGAGGATGCCTACGGTAGACTTATTTTCCCTTCAATCGAGCGTGAAATTCGTTCTGCCTTAACCGACAGAGCAAGCGACAGCGCAATTAAGGTTTTCTCGACCAACCTAAAGCAGTTATTAATGCAACCTCCCGTTAAAAACAAAGTTACATTAGGTTTGGACCCGGGTTACAGAACAGGCTGTAAGGTGGCTGTTGTTGACGGTACCGGTAAGGTACTTGATACAGCTGTTATTTACCCCGTTCCGCCAAAATCTAAAATTGAAGAGGCAAAGGTTATCATAAAGGCGCTTGTTAAAAAACACGGGGTGCAGGTTTTTGCTATCGGTAACGGAACCGCAAGTCACGAAACAGAGGTTTTTGCGGCCGAGGTTATAAAAGAGTTAAACGACGGACTTTCATATATGGTAGTAAGCGAAGCGGGAGCGAGTGTGTATTCAGCATCAAAACTTGCAGCCGAGGAATTCCCTGAATATGATGTATCTTTAAGAAGTGCAGTATCTATTGCAAGACGTTTGCAAGACCCGTTGGCAGAGCTTGTCAAAATCGACCCCGAGGCAATCGGTGTTGGTCAGTATCAGCACGATATGCCAAAGGCTAAAATGACGGTAGCGCTTGACGGTGTTGTTGAGTCTTGCGTAAACTCGGTAGGTGTTGATCTTAACACCGCATCTGTACAGCTTTTGTCACACGTGGCAGGTGTAGGAACAGCCGTTGCCAAAAACATTGTTTCTTTTCGTGAGGAAAACGGCAGATTTACAGACAGAAAAGAACTTTTAAAAGTTGCAAAGTTAGGACCCAAGGCATACGAGCAATGCGCAGGCTTTTTAAAGGTGGCAGACGGCAAGAACGTGCTTGACAACACCTCTGTTCACCCCGAAAGCTACAAGGCAGCAGAAAAACTTTTAAAGCTTTGCGGATTTAATGCCGATGATGTTAAAAACGGCAAGGTTGTATCACTTGAGCAAATAGTACAAAGCAGAGGGCTTGATAAAACCGCCGAGGAGCTTGGAATCGGTGTTCCGACACTTGAGGATATCGTAAAGGAATTAACCCGCCCGGGCAGAGACCCACGTGACGAGTTACCTCCACCACTTTTGCGTCAGGACGTAATGTCAATGGAAGACCTGACGGTTGGAATGAAGTTAAAAGGTACTGTCAGAAATGTTATCGATTTTGGTGCCTTTGTGGATATCGGTGTTCACGAGGATGGACTTGTCCACATTTCCCGTATCTGTGACCGCTATATTAAGCATCCGTTAGAGGTCCTAAAGGTTGGCGATATTGTTGAGGTTTATGTTATCGGCGTAGATGTTGCAAAAAAACGAATTTCACTAAGTATAACGGAGCCTAAAAAATGAAAAATAACAACTTAAAAGGCACCCTTATTCTCGGTGTTGCAGCCCTCATTTGGGGATTGGCGTTCGTAGCACAAAGTGAAGCGGCAGAATTTGTTCCACCTTTTACCTTTAATATGCTAAGGTCTATAATTGGCTCCGGTGTTTTATATCTTTTTTGGTTTTTCTCAACCAAAAAGGAAGCAAGAAAATTTTTCCCTGAAAACCCTAAAGACAGAAAAACATATTACACTTGTGCATTGATTTGCGGAATTTGTTTGTCCTTTGCGATAAACTTTCAGCAGTTTGGAATTTCCGCTTACCCAAAGGGAGTTGCTAGTGAAGCAAGGTCAGGCTTTATCACCGCTTTGTATGTGATTTTAGTGCCGTGCTTTTCTGTTTTCCTCAAAAAGAGGGTGGGTTTGCCCGTTTTGCTCGGCGTTTTAATTGCGGTAGCGGGTGTTTATCTGCTTTGCTTCTCGAATGGTGTTAGCGGAATCTATACAGGTGATGCACTTGTGTTCCTTTGTACCATCGCTTTCTCGATACATATTATGACGGTGGACAGATTTGCAAGTGATATTGGCGGCGTAAAGTTGTCTATTATGCAGTTTGGCGTGGCAGCGGCGGTTTCTGCCGTGCTGGCTTTTGTTTTCGAGTTTGAGCAAATGAGCATTGCAAACATTATTTCTGCAGCTCCGCAGATACTGTTTCTTGGCGTAATGTCAAGTGGTGTGGCATATACTCTGCAAATCGTAGGTCAAAAGTATGCCGAGCCGACGGTAGCCTCCATTACCATGAGCCTTGAAAGTGTATTTGCCGCTCTTGGCGGATGGCTGATTTCAGGAAACACGTTAAGTTACAGAGAACTTTTAGGCTGCACACTCGTTTTTGTAGCTATTTTGGTGGCGCAGTTGCCAAGAAAAATTCGCAATTAAATTTACAGTTTATTAAATTATTAAACTCGAAAATTTGTTAATATAATTACATTGTAAACTTCTTGAGGAGGAGAAAAAATGATAAATGTTGTCGGTCTTAGTAAAAGATACGGTACACACTTGGCTGTTAAAGATGTAAGCTTTAACATAAAAAAAGGTGAAGTTATCGGATTTTTGGGACCCAACGGCGCCGGTAAGTCAACTATTATGAATATCCTTACAGGATACCTTTCGATGACACAGGGCAAGGTTGAGGTTGACGGGTTTGACGTTGTGGAATACCCAGAGGAGGCAAAACGTCGTATAGGTTATCTTCCGGAAATACCACCCCTTTATACCGATATGAAGGTAAGGGAGTATCTTAATTTTATTTATGACCTTAAAAAGGTTAAGTTTCCTAAAAAAGCCCATATTGACGAGGTTTTAAGACTTGTTAAAATCGACCATGTTCAAAACAGACTTATAAAGAACTTGTCAAAGGGTTATCGCCAAAGAGTAGGTTTTGCTCAGGCACTAATCGGAAACCCCGATGTTTTGATATTGGACGAGCCAACAGTTGGTCTTGACCCAAAACAGATTATTGAAATTAGAAATTTGATTGGCAGACTTGGTCAAAACCATACAATTATTTTGTCTTCACACATTTTGTCTGAAATTCAGGCAGTTTGTAAAAGGGTTATTATCATAAACAGAGGTCAGATTATCGCTGACGATACAGCCGAGAATTTGGCATACAAGCTTTCAAGTGACAAGTCCTTGCTTGCAAGAATTGCTTGTACCGAGGAGGATATGCTTGAAAGCCTTAGGACTGTTAAGGGTGTTAAATCCGTTTCGTCTTTAGGTCAGATGGAGCGTGGCACGTTTGATTTTCTCATCGAGCCTGAAGAGGGAGAGGATGTTCGTGCTGCTGTGTTTGACAGAGTAGTTTCTCGTGGCAAAAAGTTGTTGGTGCTTAACGACAATAAACTATCACTCGAGCAGGTATTCTTAAGACTAACCGAGGCTGATGACAGTGAAATCAAAAAGCTTTTGGGTGAGGAAACCGAAGAAACCGAAGAAATTATAGAAGAAGGGGAGGAAATTTAAATGAGCGCTATATTCAAAAGAGAATTCAAATCATATTTCACCACCCCTGTAGGATACATATTCTTAGCAGCTTTCTATTTCTTCTTGGGACTTTATTTCTATATGATTTACGCTTCGGGACTTCCCGAAATCGGAGCGGCTATTATTTCTACCTATTCTGTTGCAGTTTTTGCAATGCCGGTAATCACTATGCGAATGATGAGTGAGGACCGTCGCCAAAAGGTAGATCAGGTACTCATTACAGCTCCCGTTAAGCTGTCTGCCATTGTGCTTGGCAAGTTCTTTGCCGCATTGTCGGTTTTCGCATTGGCTTTTGCTCCAACCGTTATTTTTGAAATTATAATTGCTTCAAAGGTTAGTGTTAATGTGCTGACATATATTTATCCGTTACTTGGTATTTTGCTTTTGGGTGGCGCACTCATAGCAATAGGAATGTTTATTTCTTCTATGACCGAAAGCCCTGCAATTTCAGCAATTTTAACCCTTGTTATAAATATTTTAGTGCTTTATATGTCAAACTTTGCCTCAATGGTAACCGTTCCCGAGGGAAGCGAAGGATTCTTCTCCAAAATTTGGACAAGTATAGTTTCGTTCTTTGTTTCTTTCCTTGAAAAAGCAGGATTTATAACCGTTGTTGAAAACTTTGCATCAAATGTTTTCTCAATTGTAGACATTGTGTATTTTGTAAGTATTATTGCTGTTTTCGTCTTTTTAAGCATTCGTTCGCTTGAAAAGAGAAGATGGTCTTGAGATTAGGAGGTAGAGTGAAAATGGAAGAAAATAAGAACCTGAACACCGCTCCTGAAATTGAGGAAACAGCGGAACCAAAAAAGATAAGAACACCTAAAAAAGAAAAGCTTCTTAAAAACGAGGCTCTTTTCAAAAAAGGCAGTTATTCTTTGGCGCTCACAGCTATATTTTTAGTTGGAATTTTAGTTGTTAACATTTTAGTTTCGGCATTAAATGACCGTTTTGTTTTAGAGTTTGATATGACTGCTGACAAAGAAAACTCTATCAGCGATGAAAACATCGATTATATTAAATCGGTTAAAGATGAGGTAGATGTCATTATTTGTTCCACCGAAGAAGCATACGCCACCTACACAGCTTCTATGGCTGAGCAGAGTTATGGTTTAACAAGTGATGCCAATACAAGCGAATATCTCACACAGACATTGACCCTTATCAATAAATACGGTGATTACAACAAAAAGATTAAGGTTAAATTTGTAGACACACAGTCTTCTGAGTTCACCGCTATTACATCAAAGTACGGAACAAACAACCTTGAATTCGGTAGTATTATTGTTTCAACCACTAAGGCTGACGGAACATTAAGATACAAAAAATTAGGCTTCAAGGATGTTTATGCTATAACCGAGGATGACACCTATGCTGCCTACGGAATGGTAACATCGACAATCAGCGGAAACAATATTGAAACCGCACTAACCGGCGCTATTTCTTATGTTTTGAGCGATATTGACGTTAAGGTTGCATTCCTTACAGGTCATTCATCTGCTGATTTGACAGAGAGCTACAAAAAGCTTTTGACCGATAACAATTATCAGGTTGAGGTTATTTCGGACGCTGTTGTTAACAAAATCGACAGCAAGTTTGATATGATAGTAATTCCTGCCCCCTCTAAAGATTTCATTGAATCTGAGATTACTGCAATTTCATCATTCTTAAGCAATGACGGAAAGTTAGGCAAAAGTATGATGGTATTTGCCGATGCATCGGCAAAATACTTGCCTGATTTTTACTCATTCCTTAACGAGTGGGGTGTAGCAATCGGCGAAGGAATACTTTACGAAACCAACGCCAGCTATCATGCCGAGGGCGACCACACAACCCTTATTTCAACCAACACCGGAAACATTAAAGATTTATCGGATTTAGAACTTTGTGTCACAGCATATAATGTTCCTATGGAGCCTGCATTTGAAAGCGAGGGCGCCAAAAAGGTTGTTTCTGTTGTGGAAACTATGGAAAGCGTAACCGAGGCTCCAAAGGGAATTGATGAATGGGCAGAGGCTGATTCTGCAGGCAAATCTAAATATTCCACCATCATTGAAACCACACATATGGAATATATTGATAACGAGCCTTATGAAAGTCGTGTTACAGTCTTTAGCAGTCCATATTTCTTGAGCTCTGATTACAATGAGTCAGCATCTGTTGCTAATAAGGATTTAACACTTGCTATGGCAGACAGAGCATCGGGAGCGGGCAAAAGCGATATTTCATTTGTTTCAAAAACCATTACAAATGAGAGTTTCTATGATTCTGTAACCGAGGCTTCTGCTAATGTTATAAAGATATTATTTATGTTTGTATTACCACTTGCAGTACTTGCTATGGGTATTGTAATATTTATTAAGAGAAGGAACGCATAATAATGGCCGATTTCCAAGAAAATCAAACCACAGAAACTCAAGCGGAAGAATTTTCCACCGTTTTTTCTGACCCTGTTGAACACAAGAAGGTTGAAATCAAAACTAAAAAACTAATGCCAAAAATTTTGGCGGGTGTTTTGGCGCTTTTTGTGTTGGCAGGCTCTACTGTGGCGGTTATAAAACTTATACCAACTAAAGAGGAAGAAGAACCGACAGAATCCGCCCAAAACACTATTGAGGTTAAAAAACTTGAAAGTGATGATATAGCAACGGTGACCGTTGCAAATTCGGGCGGAACCGTAGAACTTTATTCCGAGTCGGTTAAAGATGATACTTCAAGCACAGACAAAACAAAGGTTGAGTGGTACACAAAGCAGGTTGATAAAAGCCTTACCGATTCGGTTCTGATTGAAGATGTTGTAAAGTCAGTTTCTACCATTTCGGCAAGTATGGAAATAACAAAAAAAACCGCTGAAGAATGTGGCCTTACTGCTGCTTCGACAAAGGCTGTTGTGACACCGAATAAGGCAGACGCTTATACAGTACTGCTTGGAGATAAGTCACCTGACAATACCGGTTACTATCTCAAGTTAGAAAACGATGATAAAATTTATCTCGTTTCGGACGATGTGTATACAACGCTTCAGTTTGATATTTTGGATTTTGCTGCAACACCTACTGTCGAGGGTTTTGACCCTGAAGACAAAGAGGTTGCGGACAGCATCACAGATGAGGGTACTATCGAGAAGTTTGATCGTCTTACTATAAGCGGTGAAAACTATCCCGAAACTATTGAAGTTTACCCTAATGATGACGAACAGTTGTCTGAGTACTATGCTTACATTATAAAAACCCCTCAACTTCGTCTTGCGCAAAATCTTGAAAATATCACCCCGATTTTTGAAAGTGGAATAACACCCGTGGGAGCGTATTCCTATGATGTGACAGCTGCATCGCTTAAAAAAGTAGGGCTTGATAAGCCTGACATTCAGATTAAGATGCAGATAGGAAAATCTTCTGTCACCTTCAAAATCAAGCAGCAAGAAGACGGGGATTATGCTGTAATTAATGAAAACAGTCCTGCTATTTACAGGGTGTCAGCTGCGACCTTGTCGACGATTACAGGATATAAAACCACCGACTTTTATCTTTCTACCGTCTTTATGATTAACATTGATAAAATCTCTAATTTCACGGTTAACACACCCGAAAAGAGTTATAGTTTTGATATTGTTAAGAATGAGGACGAGGACTCGGAGGAAGATTATAATGTAACGATAGACGGTAAAAAATTAATCTCCGATAATTTCCAAAACTTCTATGCTAACTGTATTTCCCTATCGACTAAGGATTATATCAATGATAATTTGACCTCTAAACCCGATATTTCATTTGTTATAACCTTGAAAGAAGGAGGAAAATCGGTAGTTGAGTTTACAAAGGTGAGCGCAACCCGTTATCAGTGCAAGCTTGACGGCATAGGAATGGGCAGAGTGACAACGAGTTCACTCAGCAATATTGTGAAGTTGACAGAAAAAACCGCCAACGGCGAAACAATTGATTTTTATTAAGTTAGTGCGAGGTTTCACCTCGCACTTTTCTTTTACACAAAAGTTGACAAAAGGTATAAAAGTTTGGTATAATATTATGAATTATTGTCTTCTGTTTGGAGGGAGTTTAATGGTTAAAAGTATGACCGGCTTTGGCAGAGCCGTGGAGAGTATAGACGGACTTAATATTACTGTGGAGGTAAAATCCGTAAACCACAGATATTTCGAGTTTAGTGCGAGACTTTCTCGTGCCTACCAATTTGCCGAGGACGCTTTGAAAGCGCTTTGTCAGCAACACATAACAAGAGGTAAAATTGAGCTTAGTGTTTTTGTTGAGGACAATACCGAAAAAGGTACTGTGGTGGAGATAAATCATCAGTACGCTTCGGCTTATATAGGTGCTTTAAAAAAGCTTGCAAAGGAATATAAACTTAAGGACGATTTGAAAATTTCGGCACTGACTAATAACTTCGAACTTTTCAATGTCAGAAAAAATGCTTTAGATGATGAAGTGATAATATCTGCACTTAAAACCGTTACCGAAAAAGCGCTCGAAAGCTACGATGAAATGCGAGCTATCGAGGGTGAAAAGCTAAAGGCAGACGTACTTGGAAGAGCCGAAACGATTTTGAGTAAGGTTGAGTTTATAGAAAGTCGTTCGCCCGAAACCGTAAAGGCTTATAGACAGCGCATTGAAGAAAAAATGCGTGAGCTTTTGGGCAACACAGCGATTGACGAGCAAAGACTCATTACCGAAACTGCAATTTTTGCTGATAAGGTGGCTGTTGATGAGGAAACAGTAAGACTCAGAAGCCATATTAGCCAGCTAAAAGATATGCTTGACGGCAATGCTGCTACAGGCAAAAAGCTTGATTTCTTAATTCAGGAAATCAACCGTGAGGCAAACACAACAGGCTCTAAGGCTCAGGACGTTGAAATTGCGCACACAGTAGTGGATATTAAGGCGGAAATTGAGAAGATAAGAGAGCAAATTCAAAACATAGAGTAGGTGCGGTATGAAACTTGTAAACATAGGCTTTGGTAATATGGTTAGCGCCAACCGAATAATTACCATTGTAAGCCCCGAATCGGCGCCAATTAAAAGAATCATAGGCGAAGCCAAGGAGAGTGGCAATTTAATCGACGCTACTCACGGCAGAAGAACGAGAGCGGTTATTATAACCGATAGCGACCATATCATATTAACCTATCTTCAGGCTGAAACTTTAGCAAACCGTATCGAAGAAGAGGCGCTTGAGGAGGATGAAGATGAGTAAAGGCGGAGTATTTATTATATCGGGACCGTCAGGCTCGGGTAAGGATGCGTTACTGACAAGGCTTTTTAAAAAATGTCCCGACATCAAATTTTCAATTTCCTCTGTAACACGTAATATGCGTGAGGGCGAAATAGAGGGTCAGAAATATAATTTTATTTCCCGCGAAAAGTTTGAAAGTATGATTGAAAATGACGAGCTGTTGGAATATAACCTTTATGTTGATAACTACTACGGAACACCGAGAAAACCGGTGGAGCAAGCGGTTAGCGAGAATAAAGATATATTCATTGAGGTGGATGTTAACGGAGCCAAGAGTATTCGTGAAAAACTGCCTGAGGCTGTAAGTATTTTCATTTTGCCACCCTCTTTCGCAGAGCTTAAACGCAGACTGTCATCGAGAGGTACGGAAACTGAGGAAATTATAACCCTTAGAATGGCAGCAGCCCTTGATGAAATTAAGAGGGCTAATGAATATGATTACATTGTGGTTAACGACGATTTGATGACCGCTGTGGATGATATAATTTCAATTATAAAGGGTAGTAAATTCTGCCTTAAAAGACAAAAAAATATTATTGATGAGGTGCTTAAAAATGTTAAATCCTAATATTGGAAAATTGATTAAGAATAGTGAGAACAGATACCGCTTGGTACTCAATGTTGCAAAAACTGCAAGAGATATTTCGGGTGAGGCTGCAGAAAAGGGCGAAATCATTGTTGAAAAGCCCGTAAGCATTGCTATTGATAAGTTAGCTTCCGAAATCTAAGATTTTAATTTTTTAAAAAAGGGGGAAGGGGTATGAACGGCAAGATCGCTTTGGTCGCACTTCAGGGCGCCACACAAAGTTACGACAAACTTTATACCTATGTTATCCCCCATGACCTTTTACAGCTTGCAAAGGCAGGTTGTAGAGTGTTGGTTCCGTTTGGCAGAGGGAACATAAAGCGTCAGGGTGTTATTATAAAGACCGACGAGTCTGAGGTCAAAGGACTTAAATCCATTCATTCCTTAATCGACCACACACCTGTTTTAAACGATGAAATGCTGTCGCTTTGTGAGTTTTTAAAAGAGCGCACATTTTGTACCTATTACGATGCTGTTCACGCTTTGCTTCCTGCGGGACTGACACACAGACTTGTTAACTACTACTCAGCAAACAAGGAGTTTGCTGATAAGAGTTTGCTAAACGATGCTGAAAGGGATATTTATTTGTACCTTTCAAACAACACCCAAAAATCGAGCGCGGATATTGAAAAAATATTCGGCGTAACAGCCGATTTGCTCGAGAAAATGGCGCAAAAAGAGGCTCTTCTTAAAAACTGCGACACAAAGCAAAGAATTAAGGATGCAACCCAAAAATGGGTGCGCCTCAGTTCCGATTTTGACCCTGATATGAAACTCACACCACGTCAAAGAGAGGTTGCCGAACTTCTTTGTGACGTAGGTTCTGCATCGGTAAAAGAAATTTGCTATTTTACAGGTGTTACCGTCTCGGTTATTGAGGGTCTTGTTAAAAAAGGCGTGTTGATTCCGTTTGAAAAGGCGGTTTACCGCACGTATAATACTGCCACCAAAAAAGAAAAGAGCGAAATAGTGCTGACCGATGAACAACAGATAGCGTTTGACGGTCTGCTTGAGGAAATGAGGGATGAAAAGCCTAAAATTTCTCTGCTTTACGGGATTACAGGCTCGGGTAAAACTCAGGTTTTCTTAAAACTTGTGGATAAAGCGGTAGAGGATGGCAAACAGGCAATAGTAATGGTGCCTGAAATTTCTCTCACCCCTCAACTTTTGTCGATTTTCTCTTCTCGTTATGGGGATAAGGTTGCTGTTTTCCACAGCGCTATGTCCTTGGGAACGAGAATGGATGAATGGAGAAGGATAAAAGAGGGCAAGGCTATGATAGCCTTGGGAACTCGAAGTGCTGTCTTTGCGCCCTGCGAAAACTTGGGACTTGTCATAATGGATGAGGAACAGGAGCATACCTACAAATCTGAGCAGTCACCCCGTTTCCACGCAAGGGATGTGGCGGCATTCAGAATAAAACGCTCGGGCGGTTTGTTGGTGTTGGCATCTGCGACACCTTCAATCGAGAGTTTTACTCTTGCAAAAATGGGGAAAATCTCATTATACACACTTAAAAACCGTTACGGCAATGCGATTTTGCCCGAGGTAGAAACGGTTGATACTCGCAAGGAACTTAAAGACGGCAACAAGGGAATTGTCAGCAGAAGACTATATGAAGCGATTTGTGATACCCTTGAAAACTCAAAACAGGCGATTTTACTTTTAAACCGCCGAGGACACAACACGTATGTTTCCTGTCCTGAGTGCGGTAATGTTGCAGTTTGCCCAAACTGTAGCATTTCGCTCACCTACCATTCGGCAAATAATCGTTTGATGTGTCACTATTGCGGATATTCGCAAAGTGCGAGCGAAAAATGCCCCGAGTGTGGCGGCGAGCATATGAAATTTTCAGGGTTTGGTACCCAAAAGGCAGAAGAAGAACTGGGCATGCTTTTCCCGAACGCCAGAATTTTAAGGCTCGATGCCGACAGTACAATGGCACGAGATTCGTATGCGAATTACCTTAAACAGTTTGCCGACGGGGAGTATGATATACTGCTCGGCACTCAAATGGTAGCAAAAGGACTTGATTTCCCGAATGTCACTTTGGTGGGCGTTTTGGGGGCGGATAACGCTATGTACAGTGAGGATTTCAGAAGCTTTGAGCGAATGTTTTCGCTGCTGACACAGGTTATCGGCAGAGCCGGCAGAGGGGACAGTAAGGGTAGGGCTATAATCCAAACCTCGGACCCTGATAATAATATTATTGAACTCTCGGAAAATCAGGATTACGACAGTTTTTACGAGGATGAAATCCTGAACCGCAAAATGATGATATATCCGCCTTACTGCGATATTTGTGTTGTCGCCACTAAAAGTGTCAGCCGACAAACAGCAGAAAACAGCATAAAACTTATTTTTGAAGAGATTAAAAGGCTGACCGAAGAAGAATATAAAGATGTTAAAATAATAGTCTTAGGACCCGCACCCGCGAGTATCCCTAAGGTTAATAATCGCTATATTTACAGAATGATTATTAAATGCAAAAACAACAAAGAGTTAAGGGATGCTTTAAGAAAAGCTACCAACGTAAAACTGTCGGGCGATGTAGGCGTGACGGTAGATTTTAACCCTGAAACAATTATATAGGTGATAAAATGGCAATCAGAAACATTGTAAAAATAGGTGATGACGCACTTCGCAAGGTCTGCAGAACACAGATGACCTTTGACGAAAAGCTTTGGAGTTTGCTTGACGATATGGCAGACACGATGTACAAGGCAGAGGGAGTGGGTCTTGCTGCCCCTCAGGTCGGAATACTAAGAAGAATTTGCGTTGTGGACATCGGCGAAGGTTTGATTGAGCTCATAAACCCCGTTATAACCAAAAATAGCGGCAGTCAAAAGGGAAGCGAAGGATGTCTTTCTGTGCCCGGTCGTTTTGAGGATGTCGAAAGACCGATGAAGGTAACCGTTAAGGCGCAAAACCGTAACGGCGAGAATATAGAAATCAAAGCAGAAGGCTTTTTAGCTCGTGCTTTCTGTCACGAAATTGACCATCTTGACGGTAAACTTTTTATTGATAGGATTTAATTTATGAGAATAGTTTTTATGGGCACCCCCGATTATGCTGCGGTGACTCTTGAAAAGTTAATTGGCTCCACACACGAGATTGTTGGTGTCTTTGCTCAGCCTGATAAAAAGGTTGGCAGAAAGCAGATATTAACACCACCACCCGTAAAGGTTGTGGCAGCGGAGCATAATATTCCTGTTTTTCAGCCCGACACTCTTCGTGACGGCAAGGCGCTCGAGATACTTGAGGGCTTAAACCCCGATATAATCGTGGTTGTGGCTTACGGCAAAATTCTGCCCGAGGAGATTTTAAATCTTCCAAGGTTTGGCTGTGTTAACGGACACGCTTCACTACTGCCGAAGTATAGAGGAGCATCACCTATTCAGTGGTGCATTGTTTGCGGTGAAAAGGAAACCGGAATTACCGTTATGCAGATGGACAAGGGAATGGATACGGGTGACATTTTAACTCAGCGAAAAGTAGCTATCGGTGACACAGAAACTGCCGAGGAACTGTTTGACAGACTAAGTGTCATCAGCGCTGATTTGATGCTTGAAACCATTGAAAATATAGAAAACATTACACCGATAAAGCAAAACGAAGCAGAGGCTTCCTATGCTCCGATAATCAAGAAAGAAATGGCATTTTTGGATTTCGAAAAATCTGCCGAAGAACTTTTTTGTGCGATAAGAGGATATTATTCTTGGCCTGTAGCCTATCTTTTCATAAACGGAAAGCGAGTAAAGGTAATCGAGAGTGCCGTTGGTAGCGAAACACACGAAAAACCGGGAACGGTTGTCGGCAATACCGACTGTTTGGAAATTGCTTGTGGAGATAATATAACACTCAAGCTTTTAACGGTGCAGCCTGAGGGCTCAAAACCAATGACAGCAAAGCAGATGCTTTGCGGAATGAGGATAGAGAAAGGCTTTGTTGTAGATGGCAAATGCTAGGAAAGTTGCAGCCAAAAGTTTAGTTAAGATAGAAAGCCAAGGCGCATATTCTAATCTTGCGGTAGCCGATGCGCTAAAAGGCGCCGAGCTCTCAGCTCAGGACAAAGCGCTTGCTACTGCCTTGATTTATGGCGTTTTGGACCGCAAAATTACCATTGATTTTGTTTTGTCACAGTTCGTTAAAACCGAGCTTTCAAAAACCGAAGCTTTTACTCTGGCTGTCTTAAGATGTGCGGTTTATCAGATTATGTTTATGGATAAAATTCCGCACTCGGCTGCGGTTAACGAGGCTGTAAAACTTATTAAAAACTCCAAAGTGTCAAGAAATTCGGGGTTTGTGAACGGAGTTTTACGTTCGATTCTAAGAGCAGATATAAAGTTGCCACAGGGTGACACGGCTAAGGATTTGAGTGTGAAATATTCTTGTCCTTTGTGGATAGTTGAGAGTTTTTTAAAGGACTACGGCACAGACGATACAAAAGCGCTTTTAGAGGAAAGCTTAAAACCTGCCCACACAGTGCTTAGGGTTAATACGGTTAAGGCTGATTTGCAAA
>JAZOQF010000049.1:0-4266 GCA_045655905.1 Acutalibacteraceae bacterium
GGAGTTGAAGAAGGCTTCGGCTGTACTTTGTTTAGCTGTAAGATACGCTGCTCTCGAGAAATTGCTTGAAGCTAAATAACAGGGTTATTTATTGACATTAAGGGATATTTAAAGTATAATAATTTGGTAGATAATTAAAAATTGGAGGATTTGCCGATGAAGTCCAAGATGAAAGGCAAGCTGACGTTTTTTGTGGTTTTCATTCTGATTTTAGCCCTTACATATACGGCATTTTTCGGAATTGAAAATTACTATGGCGACGCAAGAGAAATAATTTTTAAGGGTGCACAGGATATCCGTTGGGGAATTGATATTCAAGGCGGTGTAGAGGCTGTGTTCTCACCCAATAAAAAAGACATTGAGATTAGCGATGAGGACATGGAAGCCTCTAAGTCAATAATCGAAACCCGTCTTGTAAATGCAAATATTACGGATTATGAGGTTTATACCGATTCGAATAATAAGCAGATTATAGTTCGTTTCCCGTGGGAAGCAGGCGAGAGCGATTTTGACGCTGTTGCTACGGTTGAAAAGCTTGGCGCTTCTGCTGTTTTGGTTTTCCGTAAAGGTACCGAAGAAACAGGCGAAGTTGTGCTTAAGGGTGCGGACGATGTTAAGAGTGCTTATCCTACGGTCAACCCCGAAAACAATGCTCCTATGGTAGGACTTGAACTTACAAGTAAAGGCTCATCTAAGTTTGCATCTGCTACTTCTCAAATGGTTGGTCAGCAGATTTCAATCTGGCTTAGCACTACTACATCTGAGGTTGATGAAAATGGCGAGCCTATTGTAGAGGAAGTTTTACTTTCTGCTCCTACTGTTAACGAGGCAATTACAAACGGTCAATGTACTATTTCGGGGTCGGATATGACTGCCGAAACTGTTAAGGAGTTGTCTGAGCAGATTAACAGCGGTAAATTGCCTTTTGCTTTAACCGTTGATAACAGCAAACTTCAGATAATTTCTCCGACTTTAGGCTCTGACGCTTTGAGAGTTATGCTTATTGCAGGTTCAATTGCTTTTGCACTTGTATGCTTGCTTATGGTTTTACGCTACCGTTTGAATGGTGTAGTTGCAGCTATTGCCCTTTTGGGTCAGCTCGCAGGCTCCATTGCTTGTATTTCAGGCTTCTTTAGTTCAGCTAACAGCTTTACTTTGACAGTGCCTGGCATTGCAGGTATTATCCTTTCTGTCGGTGTTGGTATTGACTGTAATGTTATCGCAGCTGAGCGTATCCGTGATGAGTTTGAGAAGGGCAAGACAATAGACGGCTCTATCGACAGCGGATTTAAGAACTCACTTAGCGCTATCATAGACGGTAACGTTACAATTGTTATAGTATCTTTGGTACTTATGGGTGCATTTGGCAGTCCAGATGGTATTATGGCGAAGATTATGTCTCCTATAATGTCGCTTTTAGGCTCCGCAATCACAGGTTCTATCTACTCTTTCGGTTATACTCTTCTCGTTGGTACGATATTCAACCTTATCATGGGTGTTGTTGCCTCCAAGTTAATGCTTAAGAGCATTTCAAAGTTTAAGGTTTTCAGAAAGCCTTGGTTCTACGGAGGTAAAACAAATGCGTAAGTTTAACATTGATTTTAATAAAGCTTTTAAATATGTAATAATTGTTTATGCTGTAATTTTCGCAATCGGTATCGCTTTTAGCTTTTTCGGAATAAAGCTTGATATCAACTTCTCGGGCGGTACTAAAATTGCTTATTCTTACACAGGCGAAATCAAAACAGAAGATATTGAAAAGTTAGCAAAAGAAAAATTAGTTGCTGATTTCACCGTATCAAAAAGTACCGCTTTAGCAGGCGACACCGAGACCTTTGAAATTGCGCTTTCGGGCAAGAATGCACTTTCTGCTGAAAGCCAAGACGAACTCACAAAGGGACTTGAGAAAAAGTTTAAGGACAACAAAATCGAGCTTTACAATTCTAACTCGGTAAGCCCTTCAATAGCAGGCACATTCTTTGCTAAGAGTATCGTAGCTGTGCTTATAACTGCTATTTTGGTAGTCATCTATGTTGGTTTCCGTTTTAAGAAAATCGGTGGTGTATCTGCAGCGCTTACTGCGTTGGTTGCCTTGGTGTTTGACGTATTTGTAACATTCTTTGTTTGCGTTATTTTCAGATTGCAGATAGATGCTAACTATATTGCCGTTGTACTTACTATTTTGGGTTATTCTCTTAACGACACTATCGTTATTTATGACCGTGTTCGTGAGAACAAAAAGTTCAATCCATCAATGGCCGTTGGCGATCTTGTCAATTTAAGTATTAACCAGACAATGATTAGAAATATAGTTACAACCATTACAACTATTATCGCAGTTTTGACTATCGTGGTGGTTTCAGAACTTTACGGTTTGACTTCACTTCGTACCTTTGCTATTCCAATGGCATTTGGTCTTGTTTCCGGTGGTATTTCTTCACTGTTTGTTGCAGGCCCTCTTTGGGTTATTTGGAAGAATCGCAAGACAAGCAAAAAGGCATAAAATTAAATATAAGCATAATAAAAAAGCTCCCGAAAGGGAGCTTTTTTGTATCTGGATTTTATGCTATAACCTCTGCAATATCGAAGAGTTTCTTTGGAAGTTCTTCCTTGTCAGCAGAAACAGTGAAGATGAATTCAACATCCTCAATAGCAGATAATCTTTCAAAAAACGTAACGAGTTCGTCATAATCGCGTGTGCCGATTCTGAGTGTAGCATCACCAAAAATGTGTGTAACATCGTTGTTGCCAGATTTGATACCCGAAAGCATACCGAAATACTCGCCGTAGCCTGATATACCAAATGCATCTGCATCTATAAGACGGGCTTTATGTGTTACTGAGTAGGTAAGGGTGTCGCCTTTTTCTATGCATACAACATTACCAAGACTCTCAGCAGTTGCGGCATTAACCAAATCGACTAACTTTTTTGTTTTGCCCGAACCTTTTCTTCCTATGATGATTTTAATCATTAAAATCAGCTCCTTTGTATATTTTTTCTGCCGTTTCGGCAGCGGTTTCCGTTATTTACCAAGTCTGGCTTCGAGTTCAGCTTTTTGAGCCTCGAAACCGGGTTTGCCAAGAAGTGCAAACATATTCTTTTTATAGCTTTCAACACCGGGTTGGTCAAAAGGATTAACGCCAAGCATATATCCCGAAATAGCACAAGCTTTTTCAAAGAAGTATATAAGCTCGCCTAAGTTTTCCTCGTCAGGTTTGTCAACGTTGATTATAAGGTTGGGAACACCGCCGTCTGTGTGAGCGAGTACCGTTCCTTCAAATGCCTTAGAGTTGACAAAAGACATAGTCTTTCCTGCTAAGAAATTAAGACCGTCACCGTTGTTTTCTTCGGCTTCGATAACAACATCCTTGTCGGTGTTATTAAAAGTTACAACAGTTTCAAACATCAAGCGGCTTCCGTCTTGTACGAACTGACCCATAGAATGAAGGTCGGTTGAGAATGTTACGGAAGCAGGGAAGAGACCTTTATTGTCCTTACCCTCACTTTCGCCGAACAACTGTTTAAACCATTCTGCCATCATTGTGAAACGAGGCTCATAAGAAACGAGCAATTCGATAGATTTGCCCTTGCGATAGAAAGCGTTTCTCAAAGCTGCATAGGTGTAACAGGGGTTTTGCGAAATGTCGGGATTGTTAAATCTCTCCATTCCGGTTTTAGCTCCTGCCATAAGCTTATCGATGTCGGCGCCTGAGGCCGCAATTGGAAGAAGTCCAACAGCAGTCAACACCGAGAATCGGCCACCAACATCATCGGGAACTACAAAGCATTCATAACCCTTTTCGTCTGCCAATGCTTTCAATGTTCCGCGTGCCTTGTCGGTTGTGCAATAGATTCGTTTGGCAGCCTCTTCTTCGCCGTAGCGTTCTTCGAGAAGCTTGCGGAATACCCTGAATGCGATAGCAGGCTCTGTTGTTGTGCCTGATTTTGAAATGATGTTAACCGATACTCGTTTGCTCTCGCAAAGAGCCAAAATATCGGACAAATCAGAACCACTAATGCTGTTTCCTGTGAAATAAATTTCGGGTGCATCTTTTCTTAAAGAGTTGAAATAGGGTCCCTTTAAAAATTCAATAGCTGCTCTCGCTCCGAGATACGAGCCACCAATACCGATAACGATCAGAACATCGGTATCTTTACGGATTTTATCTGCCGCTTTTTTAATGCGGCCGAATTCTTCTTTATCATAATCACGAGGTAAGGTTACCCAACCTAAAAAATCATTACCAAGGCCTGATTTTTGGTTT
>JAZOQF010000050.1:0-6920 GCA_045655905.1 Acutalibacteraceae bacterium
TATTGTTAGCGGTAAAGGTGGCGTTGGTAAATCAATGGTTACCTCTATGCTTGCGGTTGAGCTTAGTCGCAAGGGTTATAAGGTAGGTATTCTTGATGCTGATATCACAGGTCCATCCATTCCAAAAACCTTTGGCGTTAACTCAAGAGCTATGCAAAACGAAATTGGCATACTCCCCGCTGTTACCAAAACCGGAATTAAAATTATGTCTATAAACTTAATGCTTCCTGAAAATGACGCGCCCGTTATTTGGCGCGGTCCCGTTATCGCAGGAGCTGTTAAACAGTTCTGGCACGACGTTGTTTGGGGCGAGCTTGATTATCTTCTTATTGACTGTCCTCCAGGTACCGGTGATGTTCCGTTAACCGTATTCCAAAGCATTCCGCTTGACGGCGCAGTTATTGTGACCTCTCCTCAAGATTTAGTTTCACTAATCGTTAAAAAGGCTTACAATATGGCTAAAATGATGGAAATACCTGTTTTAGGTATTGTTGAGAATATGAGCTATGTGGTTTGTCCCGATTGTGGAAAATCATTTAACATTTTCGGCTCAGGCAGTGAAACTGTTGCGGAGGAATTAGGTGTTCCCCTACTTGGCAAAATGCCCATAGATGTTTCTTTGGCACAAATGGTTGACAATGGCGAGTTTGAAAGATACGAATGTGATTATCTCACAAAAGCCGCAGAAACAATCATAAATAAGTAAGCAAAAAAGCAGAGGTTAAACCTCTGCTTTTAAATTATAATCTGCATTATTAAAAATAGACACACAGCAGGAATACCGAACACCGCACTGCCACCCACGCTGTACCAATTAAGCGGTATATACATTCCTGTAAACCTTGCAGTCAAATCAATTATTGCAAGGACACTAAGACCTAAAAACGCATTAAATAAAAGTGTTTTAAAAAACTTATGGCTTTTTATTGCGAAAAATAAAATACACAAGGCAAAAACACTTAAAACCACAATTAAAAAAGTAAAAAAAGCTTTCATTATTTCACCTACTAAAAAATAGTATGAAATTCTGAAAGCTTTTATTCTTATAATGATTGTAGTTTGTCGAAACGCTGAAAAGCGCTTCGACAAGCCACTTTTTAAGTGGCTTTGGCAAAATTAAATTTTATAATTTAATTTTGTACAACACTCATTGCAATGGATATGGACAAATTTCAAGAGAAATTTGTGACAAAATCAAAGATTTTGTGTCGAAACATTTATGTTTCGACTAACAATAACCATTATAATGTTGCTGCCATTACAGCTTTTATTGTGTGCATACGGTTTTCAGCTTCATCAAAAACGATAGATTGTTCACTTTCGAACACTTCGTTTGTGACCTCCATTTCACCGATACCGAACTTTTCAAACATTTCCTTGCCGATACCTGTATTCAGGTCGTGGAAAGCGGGTAGACAATGCATAAACACCGCAGTACCCTTAGCATTTGACATAAGCTGTTTGTTCACCTGATAAGGTGATAGTTCTTTAATTCTCTCTTGCCAAACCTCAGCCGGCTCACCCATTGAAACCCAAACATCTGTATAAATAACATCGGCGTTTTCGGTGGCTTTCATCGGGTCTTCCTCGAAATGAAGAGTTGCTCCCGACTGCTTTGCGATTTCCTCGCACTCCTTAATAAGTGCCTCATCAGGGAAATACTTTTTAGGAGCACATGCGGTGAAATTCAACCCCATTTTTGCACAGCCAACCATTAAGGAATTACCCATATTATAACGGGCATCACCCATATAAACAAAGTTTATACCCTTTAATTTGCCAAACTTCTCTTTAATAGTCAAGAAATCAGCCAAAATTTGTGTTGGGTGGAACTCATTCGTAAGACCATTCCACACGGGAACACCTGCATATTTTGCCAAATCTTCAACAATTTCCTGACCGAAGCCACGATATTCAATACCGTCATACATTCTGCCGAGCACCCTTGCAGTGTCAGCAATGCTTTCCTTTTTGCCGATTTGTGAGCCTGTAGGGTCTAAATATGTGACACCCATTCCAAGGTCATAAGCCGCAACCTCGAAAGCGCAACGGGTACGAGTGCTTGTTTTTTCAAAAATCAAAGCAATGTTTTTACCCTCACAAAGTCTGTGAGGTATACCCATTTTTTTCTTGTTTTTAAGTTCTGCCGCCAAATCAATTAAACAACCGATTTCTTCAGCAGAAAAGTCCAAAAGTTTTAAAAAGCTTTTACCCTTGAAATCCATAACCTACTCACCTATCACTTCGCATAGAATATTTATAGCTTTTCGAAGCTCATCGAAAGGAACATTTAAAGCGGGCAAAAGTCTCACTTTAGTCTTCGCTTTAATAACCAAAACACCCTTTTCCTGAGCCGCCGAAATTACTTCACCGGCATCCTTTTCGGTCTCAATTCCGAGCATTAAGCCTTTACCCGAAACCGATTTGACACCCTTGCAAGCGCTTAATTTTTCTATGATAAACTGCGACTTTTCTCTAACCTCTTCGAGAAGCTTTTCATCAATTCGCTCTAAAATACTCAACGCACCCGCGCATACAACAGGATTACCACCAAAAGTAGAGCCGTGGTCACCAAATTTTAGGACATTTTCTGTTTTTTCACCCAAAACAGTAGCACCCATTGGAAGACCGCCACCAATACCTTTTGCGGTAGTGAAAATATCGGGTGTAACACCATAATTCATATATCCGTAAAGCTGACCCGTTCTGCCGTTTCCTGTTTGTACTTCATCAGATATTGTTAAAATATCATGACTTTCAGCGAGTTCAAATATTGTTTTAACAAACTCTTCTGTAAGAGGTAAAACTCCACCCTCGCCTTGAACAGTTTCGAACATAATAGCCGCTATTTTGCCGTTTTCTACAGTTTTTATCAGTTCCTCGCGATTATTAGCTTCTACATAAACAAAACCGTCTGTAAGGGGCAAAAAGTCCTTATGAAAAACATCCTGTCCCGTTGCTGCAAGGGTAGTAATTGTTCTGCCGTGAAAACTGTTTTTAAGGGTTACGATTGTATTATATTCGCTTCCCTTTTTTTCAGCCGCATACTTTCTCGCAACCTTAATAGCACACTCATTAGCTTCAGCACCCGAGTTTGAGAAAAACACCTTTTTATGCCCTGTTTTTTGGCATATATACTCTGCCAACTTAACACAAGGCTCAGAATAATATAGGTTAGATGTGTGCTGTAGTGTATTCAACTGCTGTGTGACAGCCTTTATCCACTCATCATCACAGTAACCGAATGAATTAACAGCAATACCTGTTGCCAAATCAATGTATTCCTTGCCGTTTTCGTCAAACACTCGTGCGCCTTTTCCGTTTTTTAGCACCAAAGGAAAACGAGCATAGGTATTAGCCACATAAAGACTGTCCTTTTCAATTATGTTCATTATTTCTTTTCCTTTATAACCATAGTTCCTGCACCCTCATCGGTCAAAGTCTCGATGAGCAAAGAGTGTGGAACTCTGCCGTCCATAATAACTACCTTTTTAACACCCTTTTCGATAGCATCCAAGCAACATTCCACCTTTGGAATCATACCGCCCGAAATAGTGCCATCAATAAAGAGTTCTTTAGCCTCGTTAACATCAATGCAAGGAATTAAAGAAGATGGGTCGTCCTTATCCTTTAAAATACCTGCAATATCGGTCATACTAAACAAACGCTCTGCGTTCAAAGCACCTGCTATATAAGCCGCAGCGGTATCGGCATTAACATTATAGACATTACCATTATCATCACAAGCAACAGTAGAAATAACGGGTATGTAATCGTTATCCATAAGATTTTTGATAGGCTCAACATTAACCTTAGTAATGTTACCTACATAGCCCAATCGCTCATCCTTAACCTCAGCTTCAATGATATGAGCATCGATACCTGAAATACCCATTGCCTTTCCACCCTTTGTTCCCAAAAGATTTACAAGACTTTTATTGATTTTACCTGCCAAAACCATCTGAACTATCTCAGCAGTTTCAGCATCGGTGACACGAAGGCCGTCAACAAACTGAGTTTCCTTGCCGACTTTTGCTAACATTTCGGTAATTTCAGGGCCGCCACCATGAACTAAAACAATCTTAACACCAACAAGGTGCAGAAGAACAATATCCTCCATAACCTGTTGTTTAAGTTCCTCGTTAATCATAGCGTTACCGCCATATTTCACGACAACAACCTTACCGTAGTACATTTTAATAAAAGGTAACGCTGCTGTTAAAACTTCAGCCCTTTGAGCATTTGTAATATCATCAATATACATAATCTTTCACTTCTCTTATGTTCTATAATCGCCGTTAATTTTTACATACTCATATGTAAGGTCGCAACCCCAAGCAGTAGATGAAAAATCGCCGGAATTCAAATTTACTAAAATTTCAATCTCTTCTTCGAGCAATATTTCCTTTGCCTTTTCTTCTGAGAATTCTACGCCTGCGCCGTTTTCACAAACGGAAATCTCACCTTTTTGTGATTTGAATGAAACGTCAATTTTTGTAACATCTACATCAGCCTTACTGTAACCAATAGCGCACAGCACTCTGCCCCAGTTAGCGTCAGCTCCGAACATTGCAGCCTTTGTAAGTGAGGAGCAAATAACCGATTTCGCAACAGTTTTTGCAATTTCTTTACTCTTAGCATTACTAACCTTACATTCAAGCAGTTTAGTAGCACCCTCACCGTCACCTGCAATACATCTGCAAAGGTGAACAGTAACAGTATTTAAAGCCTCCATAAAGACTTTAAAATCGTCATTTTCTTCGGTTATTTCAGCGTTGCCTGCCATACCGTTTGCAAGAACACAAACCATATCGTTAGTAGAGGTATCTCCATCTACACTAACCATATTAAAGGTATTTTCTATATCGGTGGAAAGCGCTTTTTGTAGCATTTGACTGCTAATATTACAGTCAGTAGTAATAAAGACAAGCATTGTAGCCATATTCGGATGAATCATACCCGAGCCTTTAGCAATACCACCGATTTTACAGGTTTTTCCACCAACCTCAAACTCTACAGCAATTTCTTTCACCCTAGTATCTGTTGTCATTATGGCTTCTGCCGCATCAAGGCTACCATCATCACTTAAACTGTCAATGAGTTCAGGGATTCCGTTTTTAATGGGCTCAATATCCAAAGGCTGACCAATAACACCGGTAGATGCTACTACAACATCACTGGACGAAATATTTAATGCATCGCCTAAAATATCTGACATCTGCTCAGCAATTTCTATACCGTTAGCATTACAGGTATTAGCATTTCCGCTGTTGCAGATAACAGCTTTGGCATATCCGTCAGCAATATGCTTCTTAGTAACTGTTAAAGGCGCACCCTTAACTAAGTTTGTAGTATATACTGCCGCAGCATTTGCCTTGGTTTCGCTTAAAATTAACGCCAAATCCTTTTTTGTTCTGTTTTTTCTGATACCGCAATGCACGCCGCCTGCTTTAAAACCCTTGGCAGCAGTAACGCCACCCGAAATAATTTTCAAATTAAACACTCCTAAATTTCTAAACCTGTTGTAACATCACAGCTGAGAACAATGTTCATACACTCAACTGCAGCACCCGAAGCACCTTTACCAAGGTTATCATAACGGGCTATCAGTAAAATTCTTTCTTCGTTTCCGCTGACAGATATTTCCATACTGTCCTTAAAGCTTAGTTTGTTAGCAGAAACAAATCCGTTTTCGTGGAAATCTTCAACAAATTTAACAATCGGTCCATTGTATTTTTGCTTATAAATTTCTTTAATGTCTGCTATATTTTTACCATTTAACATATTGGCGAAAAGTGGAATAGTAACCTCCATTCCACTATAGAAATCTCCAACAATCGGCATAAATGCAGGTGGTGTTTTAAGGCCTGTAACTGTATTGATTTCAGGTAAATGTTTATGTGACTGTGAAATGCCGTACTGACGAGGAGCCGAAAGCAATTCGCTTCTCTCCTCATCTTCATACTCGGCAATCATCTTCTTGCCACCGCCACTATAACCTGTCAAAGAAACAGCAGACAACAACACATCTTTATCCAATATTCCGCTTTCTATCAAAGGATAAATTAAAGCGATTACACCACTTGCGTGACATCCGGGATTAGCAATTCTTTTTGATACTTTAATTTTCTCCTCAAATTCTTTTGAAAGTTCAGGAAAACCGTAAGCCCATTCGGAATTAGTCCTATGGGCAGTCGAAGTATCAATAATTACTGTATTAGGATTTTCACAAAGAGATACCGATTCTATAGCCGCCTCGTCAGGCAAGCAAAGGAAAACTATATCGGCTTTGTTAATAGCTTCTTTACGAGCGCCAATATCCTTTCGGTTTTCCTCGGTTAATTTGATAAGTTCAATATCTTTTCTGCTTTCAAGTCTTTCGGCAATTCTAAGTCCCGTAGTACCTGCGCTGCCGTCAATGAATACCTTTTTCATTTAAAAACTCCGTAATATAATCTATCTGTCTGTCAATAGATTTTTCTCCCGTTGCGCCTGCAGAAATACGTTTTTCAACACAGGTCTTAAGGGAAATTTCATTATATAAATCGTCACCAAAGCTTTCGTCAAACTCTTTATACTTATCAATAGAAAGAGTTTCTAAAATAAGTCCGTTTGAGATACAAAAAGCTACGATTTCGCCAACTATTTTATAAGCAGTTCTGAAAGGTTTACCTTTTTTAACAAGATAATCTGCCAAATCGGTAGCGTTAATAAAGCCCTTGCCCGCTGCAGCTAACATATTATCCGGCAATACATTCATTGTTGCTATCATCGGTGTGAAAATGCTAACACATTTCTTCACTGTATCAACAGCATCAAATATCGCTTCTTTGTCCTCTTGCATATCCTTATTGTATGCTAAAGGCAAGCCTTTAAGGGTGGTGAGTAATGCCATAAGGTCACCATATACCCTACCTGTT
>JAZOQF010000051.1:0-3102 GCA_045655905.1 Acutalibacteraceae bacterium
GCAATAGCAAGTACAAACAAGAAGCCGTTCCCTTCCCGATCCCTTTTTACCGCCAGCGGGAATTGATGCCGGATGATTGTAAATTTGTTATATCTTTGATATAATCAGTTTGCAAAACTTGAATTTGTCTAATAGATAGCATAATTTATGGATGGATAGGAATCCAAGTTAAGGAGTAATTATGGAAAAACTTAAGCTGCTTATCAATTTATTAAGCGAAATAATTGCGTGTACCGAGGCAGAATTTGGAAAGATTCATTCTGGTCAGCTTTCACAATGGGATGTTAATCAATTAGAGGTGGTACGGTCAGAAATCAGCGAGTTATATTCATTTGCTCTTAAAGGAAAAGTTTTTTTCAAATACGGAAAAGGGCAACGAATGCTCGAATCCACATACTTAATTACAGATTCACTTTCTGAATTAAATAAAACTATTTTAGGAGGGAAGATAGCAGAATTGCAAAAACTCTACAACTCTATCTAATCCGTATATTCTTTTATAAAAACGAGGTAAGAGACAAATTCCAATTTGACGAACAGTTAAAGAAGGGGTGAAAACCCCTGCTTTTATCGTTTTGAAATAATAAAAATTTCCTCATATCTTTTTTTCTCAAAAATTCTCTCTTAACTTTTTTGTCCCAAAAGAACAAATACAAGAAGGAAAAATCAGTGAGCTTGTGATATGATCAAATGCACAAACAAGAATTTCTTTAAAGAGGTAGAATGATGTTCAACTCAATAAAATCACGCAATGATATACGGTATTTTCTTGAGAAAACCAACTCGTTGCATGATGGCTATATCATCGGTGTCCAGTATTGTAATAACGGCATTTCAAGAATAGCAAATGGACATCTTTTTAATTCCGAGCAAACACAGCTAATTCTAAAAATACTCGTCACAAGCATTAGTGATACCATTGTTGAAATTATATTTGAAAACCTTTTGGAATGGCAGATAAAAGACAACCAATGGAATATATTGGATACTACCGTTATGTTTAATGAACAAAATTGGATTGTATGGTCAGATGATGTTAATACCAACATGGATGAACTGAAAAATGGTTCGTATGCAATTGCTAAATCCATGAAATGGAGAATTGTAGAATAGAATTTATCTTCGAGGAAATTAACTACTTCATATTTGATATAGGGGGGAAAGAATGCTGTTTCATATGTTCTGTTCTCAAGAGGAACGAAGAGCCTTTGGCGGTTCTGCCTTTATCGAAATGCAGTTTTGTAAACTACCTGCGGAGACAAAGAAAGAGAAATTGTTAGCACTAAGTAGCATAAGCCATTGGAAGAATGACTCCATATACATTTATTTAGATGACATAGACTCATTTTGCCAAGAGTATGGGCCTTTTTTAGATTGCGATGTTTACGGTATAAACTATTATACACCATCAACAATTGATTTGTTAATTGATAAACTTAACAAGAGCATGCCTTTAGATTATGAAGTTTTGGTGAGTTGGCTATGTGATGCCAAATGCCATAATGGTTTTTACATTTTAGGAATATAACCTAAATCAGTATTATGGAACAAAAAAAGAAGGGCATAAACCCCTGCTTTATTTGTACAACGAAGACCGCCCCCCAAATAGGTAGTGGTTCTGTTGGCTCCCCTTGTTGGACTCGCTTTTCTGCGGAAAAGCGAGTCCAACAAGAAAACGGGATCAAATTGCCAATAAAAACACCACCCAATTGGGTGGTGTTTTTATCTGCCCCCTTACAGGGCCGGAATTTCAAATCAACTCAAATTGATCCAGCTATGTAATCTCCACGATGATCCTTCATATTCAAAAATCGCGACCGCGCAGTTTTTACAGCAAATAGTATCTCTTTTCAGCTGCGTACCAAGCACAGTATTAAGAAACCGTCTCAAAAAACCGCCATGAGAAAACACCGCGACGTTTTTACAACTTAAACCCTCAAGCTCACCCATAAACGCCGCAACCCGTCCGCCGAATTCATCCGAGCTTTCTCCGCCAAACATTGCGTAGCCGTCTTTGTTTATTGGCTTGTTTTCGCTGTCTAAAACGACATTCAGCGCTTTTCCGGCAATACTGCCAACGTTGATTTCGCGCACTATCGGGGTCAGTTCATACGCATATCCGGGAGCCGCTATTTCCGCGGTAGTTTTTGCTCTAATAAGATCGCTGGAGTAAACCTTGTCAAATTTTACGCCTGCAAGAAGGTTTTTGACCAAAGCCGCCTCCTCTTTACCCTTTTCCGTTAGGGCTGCATTCAACCAGCCTGTCCACACGCCGGCTCTGTTTGTTTCGCTTTCCCCATGACGAATCATGAATACTTTCATTGTAACTACTCCTCTGGGCATCCGTGAATATATGTACGTTATTCATATCCTGGGGCATATCCAACCCGCATTTGCCGTCATTCTCAAAGCAACTATGATCCATAGCAAATACGCGATCATTTATACAAAATTCAGGCTATGCAATCACGTTTTCAGATTGGTTTTTTTATTATAGCATATTTTCAAAATAATCATAGCTTTTTAAGCGTGTTTTGATAAAACGAAAGACATGTATTTACTAAGTCCTACGCAAAAGGGCAACCAGCACATTTCCTAAAGACAAAAAAGAAACCACCCTGTTGGGTGGTTTCTTTTGGCTCCCCTTGTTGGACTCGAACCAACGACCTGCGGATTAACAGTCCGTCGCTCTACCGACTGAGCTAAAGAGGAATGTTTGTGTTCGCGTTACCTATCTTCCCGGGCAGTCACCCGCCAAGTATTGTCGGCGTACATGAGCTTAACTTCTGTGTTCGGTATGGGAACAGGTGGACCCTCATGACAATCAACACGAACTCTATGGATGGATTTTAACCATCTTTTATATCAAAGAGCTTGCGCTCTGTGATAGCATTTGGATTATAACACTCTGTCGCCCGCTTGTCAATTGCTTTTTGGCGAAAAATGTTATGTAAGAAAAAGCTTGGTGACCCGTACCGGATTCGAACCGATGTTAACGGCGTGAGAGGCCGCTGTCTTAACCACTTGACCAACGGGCCATTGGTGCACCTTCACGGACTCGAACCGGGGACCCACTGATTAAGAGTCAGTTGCTCTACCAAC
>JAZOQF010000052.1:0-3296 GCA_045655905.1 Acutalibacteraceae bacterium
GGAGCATATTCAGAAAGTTCACTTCTGTACTCAGGAATACACTTGAGCATAACTTCATCTAAAATGTGAAGTCTGGCTTTGTGTGTCTTAGCAAAAGCCTCTTTAATGATAGCGGGGGTCAAACCGTGAACTTTGAGGTCCATCTGGATAGCGGTGATACCCTTGTGAGTACCTGCTACCTTAAAGTCCATATCGCCATAGAAGTCTTCAAGACCTTGAATATCAACCATGGTCATAAAGTCACCGTATACACCATCGTCACCTGTGATAAGACCACAAGAAATACCTGCAACGGGAGCCTTAATGGGAACACCTGCAGCCATAAGTGCTAAGGTCGAACCACAGATAGAGCCCTGTGAGGTAGAACCGTTAGATGAAAGAACTTCGGATACTACACGGATAGCATAGGGGAAGTCCTCAACGCTTGGAATTACAGGAACTAAAGCCTTTTCAGCCAATGCACCGTGACCGATTTCACGTCTTCCGGGGCCACGTGAGGGCTTGGTTTCACCAACAGAGTATGATGGGAAATTGTAGTGGTGGATATATCTCTTAGTTACTTCTTCATCAAGACCGTCAAGCTTTTGAGCCTCGCTGATAGGAGCCAAAGTAGCGATTGACAAAACTTGTGTTTGACCACGGGTAAACATACCTGAGCCGTGAACACGTGGGAGTAGGTCAACCTTTGCATCAAGAGGTCGGATTTCGTCAATACCTCTGCCGTCAACACGCTTTTTCTCGTCTTTAAGCCAAGCGCGAACAACATGCTTTTGAACAAGATACATAATCTCGTCCAACTTTGCTTCCTGACCTTCAAAACGTTCGTCAAACTTCTCGTGAACTGCTTGATAAATAGGAAGAAGTGCAGCGTCACGAACAAGCTTGTCGTCGGTATCAAGAGCTTTCTTTACATCTTCAATACAGAAAGCTTCGATTTCTTCCATAATAGCAGGGTCGGGGTCGTTAGACTCAAACTCGAACTTTTCTTTTCCGATTTCAGCAACAATTGAGTTGATGAAAGTAACAACCTTTTTGTTTTCTTCGTGACCCGCCATAATGCAGTCAAACATAAGGTCATCATCAATCTCATTAGCACCGGCTTCAATCATAGCAACCAAATCTGCAGTAGAAGATACTGTCAAGTTAAGGTCGGTAACAGCTCTTTGCTCAAGGGTTGGGTTGATAACGATTTCACCGTCAACCAAACCAACGTTTACACTGGAGATTGGTCCTGCCCAAGGAATGTCTGAAATAGCAATAGCGGTAGAAACACCGATTGCAGCAGCAACCTCAGGTGAACAGTCAGGGTCAACAGACATAACGGTTGCAACAACCGAGCAGTCGTTTCTCATGTCCTTAGGGAACAAAGGACGAATAGGACGGTCGATACAGCGAGAAGCCAAAATTGCTTTATCGCCTGCTCTGCCTTCACGGCGTGTGAAGGAACCGGGAATACGACCTACAGCGTACATCTTCTCCTCATAGTCAACAGAAAGAGGAAAGAAATCAACACCCTCACGGGGTTTAGCGGATGCGGTGACGGTACAAAGTACTCTTGTGTCACCGTAGCATGCCATAACAGCAGCATTTGCGAGACCTGCCATCATACCGGTTTCAATTTTAAGCGGTCTGCCGGCAAGTTCAGTTTCATAAACTTTGTAGTTTTCGAACATTGTTTTTTCTCCTTTTTGTTATTTTTGCGGAGATTCAGCTTAGCAATAAATCCAATATCCAAATGATGTGGATACTCGATTTATCGCTAACAGCAAAAATCTCCTTTCAATGACAATAAGGCAGACCGAATATACAAAACGGTCTGCCTTTAAGCGATTACTTACGGATGCCGAGACGCTTAATTAAAGCACGGTATCTGTCAATATCAACCTTTTGAAGGTAAGCTAAAAGATTTCTTCTGTGACCTACCATCTTTAAAAGACCACGGTAAGAATGCTTATCCTTCGGATGGTCCTTAAGGTGAGCGTTGAGCTCGTTGATACGGGTGGTAAGAACTGCGATTTGAACCTCAGGAGAACCTGTGTCACCTTCGTGAGTTGCATACTCAGCCATAATCTGTTGCTTTGTTTCTTTAGTCATTGTTTTCACCTCTTTTAAAATTTACTCCAAAAACCAAGCAATGGGTCGTAGTGACTCCCGATAGGGCAGACACCCAAAGCATAGTATTAGGTATGCCGAATTTACATCAGCCTTAGTATTCTACCACAAACATTTCAAAATGTAAAGTAAAATTTTTCAGATAAACAAAAGCGTTGCAATATAGGCGTTTTAGTGGTAAAATAAAAAGGTTAAAAGGAGTCGATAAAATGGCAAGAATAGAAAATTTGAGAAATGTTGCGATAATTGCCCACGTTGACCACGGTAAAACCACGTTGGTCGACCAACTTTTAAAACAAAGCGGAACCTTTAGAGAAAACGAAAATGTTGATGATAGAGTAATGGATTCCAACGACCTTGAAAGGGAGCGTGGAATTACAATCCTTTCTAAGAATACAAGTGTTATGTACGGCGATGTTAAGATAAATATCGTGGACACTCCCGGACACGCTGATTTTGGCGGTGAGGTTGAGCGTATTCTTCAAATGGTTGACGGTGTTTTACTGCTTGTTGATGCTTTTGAGGGTTGTATGCCTCAAACTCGCTTTGTGCTTAAAAAGGCTTTGGCGTTAGGCAAAAAGGCAGTAGTTGTGGTTAACAAAATTGACCGTCCAATGGCTCGTCCTCACGAGGTTGTTGATGAGGTGCTTGACCTGTTTATTGAACTTGGTGCCGATGATGAGCAAATTGAATTTCCTGTTGTTTTTGCAAGCGGCAGGGACGGTTATGCTACACTCAACCCCGACACGCCGGGTAGTGATATGAGACCTTTGTTCGAAGCGATGATTAACGAAATTGACCCACCCGAGGGTGATGTTGATGCTCCTCTACAGATACTCTTTACCAATATTGAATATGATGATTATTTGGGAAGAATCGGTGTTGGCCGTGTTATAAGAGGTAAGGTCAACGCGGGACAAATGGTAGCTGTTTGCCATAAAGACGGCACCTCGACCAATGTTAAAATTGCAAAGCTGTTCATGTACAAAGGACTTAAACGCTATGAAGCCGAAACTGCTCAGGTGGGCGACATTATTCAGGTAGCAGGACTTAGCGAGCTTGAAATTGGTGAAACAGCGTGTGACACCAATAATATAGAAGCATTACCTTTTGTTAAGATAGACGAGCCCACCTTGGCTATGAATTTTATAGTTAACAATTCGCCCTTTGCAGGAAAGGACGGT
>JAZOQF010000053.1:0-1899 GCA_045655905.1 Acutalibacteraceae bacterium
TTATGCTTACTTATCAATCTTTGTTTTAACTTAGAATGGTCAATTCCTGCTTGGATTTTATTAGCCTTACATTATTGGCGAGGTTGGTCTGTTTGGCTGTTTTGGTTAGCTTTAGTAATTTGGATTGTAGGAATTATTATCTGGATGCGTATTATCGGGTGGGCTGTCAAATGCGGCAGCTCCCCCGACAGACCGAAAGAAAACAAGAATCCTTATTCTGCTAAAATGATCGATAAGGAGATATAACCTATGTGGATAATTAGAAAACGTTGTTTTCGATGGGTGGTGATTGGTATGTGTATGGCATTTTTGCTCTCCCTGTTCGGATGCAATAAAGACAAATACATATTGGATGGTTCTGATATGGAGCGAGAATTGTGGCAAGAGTTCACCATTTCTCAAACTTCCGATGAATACAATCAAAACTTTTCTTATACCGTAAAGTATGACGAAACCGAAGATAAGGGATATTTGTACATGGAAGTTCCTCACGAAACCAAGGGATATCCCGTCCTAAAAAGCATAGAGCTTGATTCTGATACGGTTAACGAGTTAATCAACCTTAATATTTTGTCTTTTACGGATGAGCCAAAAGAATCGAATGAGTCAGAAGCAGAAATTTTGGATGGAACTTTTTTAAGATTTTCGGTTACTGATAGTAGTGGTAACATTTTTAAGAAAGTGATTTCAAATGAAGCCGAGCAGAAAATACTGACACTGATTACCCCGTATGTTCAAAAAATAATTAATTAAATTTAGCGGTTTATTCCGCAGCGTTTGAAAGGAGTTTTTATTATGGGACTTATTAAAGCAGGTTTAGGCGCCGTTGGCGGCGTATTGGCAGATCAATGGAAGGAATTTTTCTATTGTGATTCTTTACCGCCTGAAGTGTTGATGAGAAAAGGTGAAAAGCGTGTAGGCGGTCGTTCCTCCAACACAAAGGGAAGCGATAATGTTATTTCTAATGGTTCAGGAATAGCCGTTGCCGACGGTCAGGCTATGGTTATTATCGAGCAAGGCAAGGTTGTTGAATTTTGCGCTGAACCGGGTGAATTTACATATGACAATTCAACCGAACCTTCTATTTTTGCAGGCTCTCTTGGTGATAGCATTAAGGAAACATTTAAAGCAATTGGTAAGCGTTTTGCCTACGGCGGTGACACAGGCAAAGACCAAAGGGTTTATTATTTTAACACCAAAGAAATTACCGGTAATAAATTTGGCACAACGTCACCCGTTCCCTTTAAAGTGGTTGTTAACGAAGAAATGGGACTTAAATTATCCGTTGACGTTCGTTGTAACGGTATGTTCTCATATACAATCGCAGACCCGATGTTATTTTATACCAATGTGGCTAGTAATGTAGCGTCTGAATATAATCGTGAAGAAATCGATGAAACTTTAAAATCAGAGATGCTTAACGCCCTTCAGCCTGCTCTTGCAAAACTCTCTGCCGCAGGTATTCAGTATTATGAAATACCGGGTAAAACTATGGAAATCCGCGATGCTCTTAACGAGGTGCTTTCTCAGGAATGGGGCGCTATTCGCGGTCTTAAAATGCGTAATGTAAGTATTAATTCTGTTACTATTCCTGATGAGCAAAAGAAGAAGATTACCGAGTGGGAAGAAAACGCTATGACCACTAATCCAATGATGGCAGGAAGCCGTCTTGTTGGTGCTCAGGCGGATGCAATGCGTATGGCGGCATCAAACGAAAATGGCGCTATGCAGAGCTTTATGGGCATGGGCATGGCAATGAATGCAGGCGGAATGAATGCGGCTAATTTCTATCAAATGGGTGCTCAACAACAGGCTCAACAACAGGCACAACAACCTGCTACCACTGCTGCTGATGGTTGGAAGTGTGCTTGTGGCGCAACCGCTACAGGCAAGTTCTGT
>JAZOQF010000054.1:0-2043 GCA_045655905.1 Acutalibacteraceae bacterium
AAAGCAAAGGCAGAAAATGTTTCTTCGAAAGGACTAATCTCTTCGTCACCCGATTTGCGGGCAAGGGGAGATGTAGTCATTTTAAGGAAGTTTTCAAGAAACGGCTCAATACCAAAGTTTGTAAGCGCTGAGCCAAAGAAAACAGGGGTGAGTTTTCCGCATCTTACCTTTTCAAGGTCAAACTCGAAACTAGCCCCATCCAAAAGTTCAATTTGGTCAACAAGTTCTTCACGTTGGTAAGGACCTATCAACTCGTCAAGCTTTTCGGTATCGGTAATGTCGCATTGTATGGGTTTAATCTTGTCTTGTCCACGATGAAATTCGTTGAATGTTAAAATCTCACGCTTATCACGGTCGAAAACACCTTTGAAGCTCACACCGCAACCAATAGGCCAGTTAACCGGGTAGGTGCCAATGCCAAACTCTTTTTCGAGTTGGTCCAAAAGTTCAAACGGGTCACGGGCCTCTCGGTCAAGCTTGTTGATAAAGGTGAAAATAGGTATATTTCTCATAGCGCAAACCTTGAAAAGCTTGCGAGTTTGTGCCTCGATACCCTTTGCGGCATCTATAACCATAACAACGCTGTCGGCTGCCATAAGTGTACGGTAGGTATCCTCTGAGAAGTCTTGGTGTCCCGGAGTATCCAAAATGTTAATACAATAACCGTCATATTCAAACTGCATTACTGATGAGGTGATAGAAATACCTCTTTGTTTTTCAAGTTCCATCCAGTCGCTCACAGCGTGCTTAGCTGTAGCCTTGCCTTTAACCGAGCCTGCGGTCTGAATGGCACCGCCGTAAAGCAAAAACTTCTCTGTAAGTGTGGTTTTACCGGCGTCAGGGTGGGATATAATCGCAAACGTACGACGTCTTTCAATTTCTTTTCTAAGGTTTGCCACAAAAATTCTCCTTAAATTATCAAACTAAAATCTTTTGCATTGTCACCGCAAACCGAGACAATGTAATCATCCGCCTTAAAGGTTTTGATAGTGTTCTCGTCAAGAACGCTAAAGGTCGAAAGGCTTTGACGAAGCCCTTTTCCTGTTCTTTTTAAATATGCTTCCTTTCGGGTCCATACATAAAAAAAGTCGAGGTTGTTTTTAATAAATTGTTTTTCTTTATCTGTAAAACGGCGTTCTGCAATTTTCAAATTTGCATCCCTAAGTTTTTCAATGTCAACCCCAACAGGAGAAGAGGAAAATGCCACGGCAATTAAATCACCGCTGTGAGAGATGTTAAAGTAAAAATCAGGGTGGTTTTTAAAATATGGCTTGCCGTTTTCGTCGGCGACAATTTCCAATTCGTTTTCTGCACCAAAATTTTCTTTCGCTAAGCAAATGACAAAATCATAAGCTTTTTTCGAAATTGCTTTTTTATCCTTTTCCTCACATTTTAAAACATATAAGGTATTGGTCATTTTTTGTTTAAATCCTTTAAAATCGAAAAATCACCGGTACCGTTTTTGTTATCTTCCAAGTATTTCAACAGGTCGCTTTCTTCCTCGAAAAATTGAATAATCTCAAGCGATTCTTTTGTCATAAATCCGCCGTCATACGAAGCTTTGAGCATTTCGGCTATCGGATTATAATATCCGTTTATGTTAAAAACTGCGATGGGCTTGTTGTGAAGACCTAATTGTCTTAAACACAAGGTTTCAAAAAGTTCATCAAAGGTGCCGGGTCCTCCCGGCATAACAATGAACCCGTCGGACATATCAACAAGCAGTTTTTTTCTTTCGCTCATAGTTTCGGTGTAGATAAAATCGGTGCATTTATCGTAAAGCACACCGTCAATATCAAAAAACTTAGGCGAAATACCGATTATTTCACCACCGGCTTTTGTAGCGCCTCTTGCCGCTGCGCCCATAAGACCTGCTGCTCCTCCGCCATATACAAGGGTGTGATCTCTTTTGGCCATTTCTTCGCCAAGCTTTTCGGTGGCGTCAATAAAAGCTTTATCTATATTGTTGCTTGATGCGCCGTAAAGACAGAGTTTCATAAAAAATCACCTAAATCAAGTTTTTTACCATTTAGTATTGCATTT
>JAZOQF010000055.1:0-3479 GCA_045655905.1 Acutalibacteraceae bacterium
GCCAACTTCCTTTGCAAAGGTGTTTGGGTATCCTTTTCGCCCTCCAAAAGATTAGCAATTTTGCCCATTTCGGTATCCATACCCGTAGCAGTTACAACAGCTGTTGCTGTTCCGTAGGTTATACTGCAACCCGAGAATACCATATTACTTCTGTCTCCCAAAGGAGCTTTTTCGTGAATCTCAGCCAAGTAATCCTTTTCTGCAGGCACCGATTCGCCTGTGAGCGCAGACTCCTCGCTTTTAAGGCCTACCGAAAAAATAAGTCTTGCATCTGCGGGGACAAAATCACCCGCCTCCAAGCGAATTATATCACCCACTACAAGCTGTGAAGCATCTATAACGCTTTCTACCCCATTGCGAACAACCCGTGCATGGGGTGCTGACATATTTTTAAGCGCATCTAACGCCTTTTCAGCCTTACCCTCTTGATACACACCCATTATTGCATTGAGAACAACGATAATTAAAATGAGTGCAGGCTCAAACAGTTCTCCCCAATTTTTTTCAATTACAATAACACCGAAAGAAATCAGAGCGGCAATTATAAGAATGATAATCATTACATCCTTAAACTGGTCCAAAAAGCGACTCAAAAAGCTTTTTTTCTTTTTCTCTTTCAGTTTGTTTTCGCCATTTTTTTCAAGTCTTTCTTTCGCTTCATCAAACGTCAATCCAACCTTAACGTCGGTAGTAGTTTCCTTTAAAACATCTTCCAAAGGTACACCGTAGTGATTCATAATAACCTCCTAAATAAAAAAGGCGAAACTCATCGTCTTAAATTCGATAAGTCTCGCCGTTTAATATGACACCAGAGATAAACTCTTGCTGTTGACATCATCGCAAAGCAAAGCTTTGCCGACTACTCCCTTATTAGCTATAATATACTAATAACGTTTTAAATATTCGAGGAAAAATTTGTAAACAATATTACAAAGTAAAAGCCACCTGTTTTTCGCTTTTAGAATAAAGACGGTACTTTACACCGGCAGTATCAAACATCTTTTTGGAAGCAATAACGCTATCAGAATCAGCATATTTATCTTCCATATAAACCACTTCGCTAATACCCGACTGAATAATTGCTTTAGCACATTCGTTACACGGGAAAAGTGTGGTGTAACATATACAATCTCTCACATTCCCACTGTTGCAGTTCAAAATGGCATTAAGCTCCGCGTGACAAACATAAAGATATTTAGAATCCAACGGGTTCTCTTTCTTATCCCAAGGAAATTCATCATCGCTACAGCAACGTGGCATTCCGTTATATCCCATTGATAAAATTCTCTTATCTCTATTAACTATACAAGCACCAACCTGAGTTGACGGGTCCTTACTTCTTTTAGCAGACAGCACGGCAATACCCATAAAATACTCATCCCAGCTTAAATAATCCTGTCTTTTCATTCTCCCACCTCTATTGACATTTTACATTATCTCTTACATTTTTTCAATATTTTTTATTTGATTTAAAATTTCCGACGGGGCAGAAACTATGTAATCGGCACCGTTTTCCCTGAGTTCGTCCTCTTTGCGAAATCCCCAAAGAACGCCCAAAGCGATACATCCGGCATTTTTAGCAACTGCCATATCCATTCCCGAATCCCCGATAAAAACACATTCATTAGGTTTCACGCCTAACTCAGCGATAATTTCAAGCGTTAATTTCGGGTCGGGTTTTGTGGGGTAATTTTCCCTTTTTCCACAAACGATTTGGAATTTGTCTCCCAACAATTTTTCCACAACAACATTTGCCATTTCCTGATTTTTATTTGAAATGATTGCAAGTTTGAAATTGGAAAGTTCTTCAAGTAAATCTAAAATCCCGTCATAAGGGAGCGTTTCATCAACATAATGCTGTTTGTAATGCTCCAAAAAGATTTTTAGAGTGGTTTCAATTGTTTCCTTATTTCTGCAATTCTCGGGCAAGGCTCTCTCAATGAGTTTTGCCATACCATCTCCCACAAAATATTTGTAACATTCTGTTTCGTGAATGGGAAATCCCATCTTGCCGAGCGCAAAATTCGTGCTGTTTTTCAAATCGGCCAACGAATTCACAAGCGTTCCGTCCAAATCAAACAATAATGCCTTAATCACAAAATCACCGCCATATAACAAAAATCCCCCAGCCGAAGCTGAAGGTCATTTTTGCAAGAAATATTAGATAGCTCTGGTAACCTTACCTGAACGTAAACAACGGGTGCAAACATTGATACGGCGTGGGGAACCGTTTACGATTGCCTTAACCTTCTTAACGTTTGGCTTCCAAGTTCTGTTGGTACGTCTGTGTGAGTGAGAAACCTTAATACCGAAAGCAATTTCTTTGTTGCAGATATCACATTTAGCCATGGTCTGCACCTCCTTTTGTTTTGCGTACTGCACGAAATCTTAATCCGTCAGCCGCATAGCAAAAACTATATTACCATAATATTAGACAAAAATCAAGTATTTTTTTTACTTTTTAATAAATTAATGTTCCTGTCCTTTTGGACGGCGCATTAAGTCATCAACAATATCTTTTACCGACTTATTTTCGTACATAATCTTATAACATTCGTTAATTATAGGTAGTTCTACGTGGTATTTAACCGACAACTCGTGCGCTATCTTCGCAGCATAGTAGCCCTCAACAGTACCAACCTCTTTAAGAGCGTCATCTACCGAACTGCCTGTACCTACCTTATAACCAAAGCGATTATTACGGCTGTGACGGGATGTACAGGTAACTATCAAATCTCCGATTCCCGTAAGCCCCGCAAAAGTAAACTCCTTAGCTCCCATACAAACACCAAGGCGGGCCATTTCAGCAAGACCACGAGTCATTAAAGCGGCTTTTGAGTTATCACCCAAACCTAAGCCATCACAAATACCGGCAGCTACAGCGATAACATTTTTTAATGCTCCACCAAGCTCAACGCCTACTAAATCTGTAGAGGTATAAATTCTCAAATCATCGCTCGACATAACGCTTTGTACCACCTGAGCCGCAGACAACGAATTTCCTGCCGCAACAAGCGAGGTTGGGATATTACGGGCAACCTCCTCCGCATGAGACGGTCCCGACAAAACAACAACCGAAGCTTCACCCAATTCTTCAGATATGACCTCGGAAAGTCTTTTAAGGCTTACCTTTTCAAATCCTTTTGAAACATTAACAACAATACCAAAATCGCTGTATGCAGAAAGTTTATGTGCCACCTCTCTAACAGCAATTGACGGTACTGCAATAATTGTTAGGGTATTACCTTTAACTACAGATAAATCATCTGTGATGTTTATCTCTTCAGGCAAATAAACGTCTTTTAAAAGCTTTTCGTTTGTACGCTTTTCTTTTAACGCTTTTACCTCTTCGGCAAAAGGAGACCAGAGTGTTACATCACATCCATTTTTGTTAGCAGCTAACGCCAATGCCATTCCCCATCCGCCTGAACCTAAAACCGTTACCTTAGCCATTCTTTTTTCCTCCGATTTTGTTTTCG
>JAZOQF010000056.1:0-15319 GCA_045655905.1 Acutalibacteraceae bacterium
TTTTTGGCTGTATACGAAAAATTCGGTTTGACGAATTATTCCATAAGGACCACCAAGTTTAGACATTAACTTGTAAAGGTCTACAATCTGCTTTACAGAATAAGGTTCAACCGATTGCTGACCGTCACGCAAAGATGTATCTGTAATCCAAATTTCCTCAGGCATACCCATAGGAACTCTGCGGTGGTTAAAAGCAATTTTAGGAATATCATCATAAGGGTAGAGGTCGCGATATAAATTAGGGTCCTCGATGTCCTGTAATGAATACTTGTATGTAGCTTGCTCTAAAAGGTTTGTTTTGTTAGATAATTCGAGCATAATGTCACCTCTCTGTATTATTGTATACAATTATACAGCAACACACGTTTTTTGTCAATACATTAATACATATAAAAAATCCTCCCGTTAAGGGAGGATATATTGACAAAAAAATATAATTATATTATTATTTAAGCAAAAGTAAAATTTCGTCTTTGTTTCTGTAACCTACTGCTTGATTTGTGATTTCTTTATTCTTTATCACAACTAACATAGGTATGCTCATAACACCGAATTTTTGAGCTAACAAAGGCTCATTGTCTACATTTATTTTGCCTACGATAATGTTGCTGTTTTCTTCTGAAATTTCTTTCACAACGGGTCCTACCATTTGACACGGTCCACACCAGTCGGCATAAAAATCTAACAAAATAGGTTTTTCCGTATCGATTATATCGTTGAAATTTTGTGCAGTTATATTGATTACTGACATATAAATTTCCTCCTTATTTACTTTCAAGTTTATTATATAACAAAAATCGCTATAAAATCAAGAGGTTTAATTATGATTAAAGGTGTTATATTTGATTTAGACCATACTCTGTTTGACAGATATGCAACTCTCAGAACGGTTTTGCCCGAAATGTACAAAAGAATGAGGGATAGTATACCTGAAAATCTTTCATTGGAAGATTTCATTGACAGGTTTATAGAGGTTGAAAAACAACATATTTACAATGGCTGGACATATACGGGTGAGAGACTTGTAGAACAAGGCGTTTTTGTTGAGGGAACTAAAGGTCAAGATGTTTGGAAGTGCCTTTTTACATATTGTTGGCCGTTAGCAGCGGTAAAATACCCATTTACCGAGCCGATGCTTGAGAAATTGCGTGAAATGGGACTTAAAATCGGTATTTTGACAAATGGTGAAAGCTACTTGCAAAAAAACAAATTGAAGCTTTTGAAACTTGAACCGTTTGTTGATGAAATAGTTATTAGCGGTGATGTAGGTGAGCAAAAGCCTGCATTAAAACCTTTTAAAGTGATGAGTGAAAAAATAGGCATTGAACCTCAAAATTTGCTGTATGTGGGTGATAATCCCCTAAACGATGTAGAGGGCTCTCGAAATGCTGGTTACACGCCGGTTTGGGTTAAGACGATAGGGAATTGGTATTTTAATGATATTGAGCGTTGTGAATATGAGGTGCAAACTGTGGCTGAAATTCCTGAACTTGTAAAAAAAATAAACTCGAAATAATGGCATTTTTCGCATAAATAAAGCCTGATTTTCATACAATTTATTAGTCCTTTTAGGAGTTGATTGTATGAGAGAAGTGGTAGATGACCGTGCGGTAATATTAGGTCAGTACATACTCGAAACGGGTGCTACTGTCCGTGCAGCCGCTAAGGTATTTGGAATTAGTAAAAGCACAGTACATAAAGATGTTGCCGAAAGGTTGGCTTATAAAAATCCTCAGTTGTATCGACAGGTAAAAGAGGTACTTGAAATTAATAAGCAGGAGCGTCATATTCGAGGAGGCCTTGCCACAAGGAGAAAATATTTAAAAAACTGTTGACAAGTGGAAAATACAGTGATATAATAAGCAAAAATTATAAAAGCTTTGACGAAGACGGTCAAGGATTTATGCTTTCAGAGAGTCGGTGTTTGGTGCGAACCGATAACATTTTTTCTTAAAAGACCTATCACTTCCGAGCCGGAGGGCTGAAATTTCAGTAAGTTCTCTCGTGATTGCTGCGTAAAGGCATACGGGTTGTTAGACCCTGAGTGGCAGTTCGACTGCAATTTGAGTGGTACCGCGGATGTTAATTCACATTCGTCTCAAAGAAATTTGAGGCGAATGTTTTTTTATTTTATAAACACAAAAGGAGGAGCTTTGATGAATACAAATAATGCTTTGTTGCAGCTTTCGGAGGTGGCGTCACGAATTAAGGAACTGCGTGATATTATGGGTTGGTCTGTTACTGAAATGGCAGAAAAAACAGATGTAACTGTAGAACAATACGAATTGTACGAAAGCGGCAAGGCAGACATTCCTTTTACTTTTATACATAAATGTGCTTTAGAATTCGACGTTGAAATGACCGAACTTTTAGAGGGTAAAACTGCAAAACTTTCAAGCTATACAGTGACCCGTAAAGGTGAGGGACAGGGCACTGCTAAGGAAGATGGTATTGATATTGCTAACTTGGCACCGAAATTCAAGGATAAATTAGCCGAGCCATATTGGGTTAAATATGAATACTCTGCTTCTCAGCAAAACAAACCTATTAAGCTTGCAACACACTCAGGTCAAGAGTTTGACTTGGTTTTAAGTGGTCGTTTAAAGGTGCAGGTTGGTAATCATACCGAAATTCTAAATGAGGGCGACAGTATCTATTATAATTCTTCCACACCTCACGGAATGATTGCTGTCGACGGTAAGGATTGCGTTTTCTGTGCAGTAGTAATGTCGGGCGAAGAGGCAAACGAGCCTGAGGTTAGAAAGAGTGTTATTTCTGCTAAGAAATCAGAAAAGCTTATCTGCGAAAAGTTTGTTGATTTGACCGAGGATGAAAACGGAGCATTAAAAGATATTAAATTTAAGAATACTGAAAGTTTCAATTTCGGATTTGATATTGTTGATGAAATTGCCGATAAATATCCTGATAAGTTAGCAATGCTTCATCTTGACGTTAATAAGAATGAACGTAGGTTTACGTTTAAGGATATAAAACAAGCATCTAATCAGGTGGCTAATTATTTTGCGTCCTTGGGCATCAAAAAAGGCGACAAGGTAATGCTTGTTCTTAAACGCCATTATCAGTTCTGGTTCTGTATGGTAGCACTTCACAAGCTTGGCGCTGTGGCAATTCCTGCTACTAATCAGTTAAAAGAACACGATTTTGAATACCGCTTTAATGCAGCAGGTGTTAGCGCATTAGTATGTACTGCCGACGGCGATACCGCTGATATTGCTGAGGCTGCCGCAAAGAAATGTCCACAGGTTAAAAATTTAATTTTGGTTGGCGGCAAAAAAGACGGTTGGCACGATTTTGACAGTGAGTACGGTTTCTACACAAGAAAGTTTGTAAGAACAGAGGATGCTTCTTCCGGAAGCGAGACTGCTTTGATGTTCTTTACATCGGGTACTACTGGCAATCCGAAGATGGCAGCACATGCTCACACATATGCATTAGGTCATTTTGTTACTGCTAAATATTGGCATTGCTGTGAGCGTGATGGTTTACATCTAACCATTTCTGACACCGGTTGGGGTAAATCTCTTTGGGGTAAACTTTACGGTCAATGGCTGTGCGAGGGAGCGGTTTTTGTTTACGACTTTGACCGCTTTGATGAAAACGATATTTTGCCTATGTTTGCAAAGTACAATATCACTACATTCTGCGCACCACCTACAATGCTCAGAATGTTAATCAGAGGCGACCTTTCTAAATTTGACTTATCTTCTATTCATCATATGACAACTGCCGGTGAGGCTTTAAATCCTGAAGTGTATAAACAGTTTAAAGATGCTACAGGATTAGAAATAATGGAGGGCTTCGGTCAAACCGAAACCACCCTTATTATTGCAAACCTTGCTGGTACTACACCAAAAGTAGGCTCTATGGGTAAGGCTTCTCCTCAGTTCGATATTGACATTGTTGACCCTGACGGCAATTCAGTACCTGCAGGTGAAGTAGGCGAGATAGTAATTCGTACTGCTGACAGTGTTCCTTGCGGATTATACCAAGGTTATTACTTGGATGATGAAAAGACAAGCGAAGCTTGGTATGACGGATATTATCATACAGGTGATACTGCTTGGCGTGATGAAGACGGTTATTTCTGGTATGTAAGCCGAATTGATGATGTTATCAAGTCATCGGGATACCGTATAGGACCATTTGAGATTGAAAGCGTTATCATGGAGCTTCCTTATGTTGTGGAATGTGGTGTTTCTGCTGTTCCCGACGAGGTAAGAGGTCAAGTTGTTAAGGCAAGCATAGTTTTAACTAAAGGAACCGAGGGTACTGAAGAACTTAAAAAGGAAATCCAGGCTTATGTTAAGTCGCATACTGCTCCTTATAAGTATCCAAGACAGATAGTCTTCCGTGACAGTTTGCCCAAGACAATAAGCGGAAAAATTCAACGAAATAAGCTTTAATTTTACCCTGTTATAATTTTTTCAAAAAATATTGACAAATTACCTTAGTTATGATAAAATATTCTGCGTATAAAGGCATAGACGAAGAGGGCATAAATCAAGCACCTTTAGAGAGACAGCGGTTGGTGAAAGCTGTTGGTGAGGGCTTTATGTTTGTAGCTTTTGAGCCGAGAGGAAGAAAACCTTAGTGGTTAGTAGAACCTCTCCGTGATTGCTGCGTAAAGGCATAAGGGTTGATGGACCCTGAGTGGCAGTTTAACTGCAATTTGAGTGGTACCGCGGGTAAATGAAAAATGTCATTGCTCGTCTCAAAGTCATAGCTTTGGGACGGGCGTTTTGTTGTTTTGCCCTCCCAAAATCACTTGAAAGAGGTATGAAAAATGCAACAAACTAACGGTCTTGATTTTAAAATTAAAGAAATTGCAGGGCGTATTAAAGAACTTCGCGAGATTGAGGGTTTGACTGTCGAAGAAATGGCAGTTAAAACAGCCGTTTCACGTGAGGAATATATTGCATGCGAAAACGGTGAAAGCGACCTAAACTTTGCTTTCATCTATCGTTGTGCTTTAGCTTTTAATGTCGATGTTACTGAAATAATTGAGGGTTACAGCCCGAAACTTAGGTCTTACACAGTAACCAGAAAAGGCGAGGGACAAAGAATTGAAAAGGCTCATGGAATGACCTATTTCAATTTGGCGTATGCATTTAAAAATCGTATTGCTGAGCCTTTGTATGTTGAAAGCGTTTATGATGCTAATGCTCAGAATAAGGAAATTGAACTTACCACACACGCAGGTCAGGAATGTGACCTTGTAATTTCAGGTAAACTTAAAGTTCAGGTTGGAGACCACACCGTTGTTTTGGGTCCTGGGGACAGTATCTATTATGATTCTTCTACTCCTCACGGTATGATAGCTGTCGACGGTGAAAACTGTACTTTCTACGCTATTGTACTTAACCCCACAGGTGATCCAATTCCGGAACTTAGCGATATCAAGACATCTAAAACAGAAATTAAGGGTCCAATTCACAAAAAAGACCCTAAAGAGAGAATCTATAACAACTTTATTGATATTGAGGAAAATGAAGTGGGTACACCTACTTCAATTAAGTTTAAAAATACCGAAAGGTTTAATTTTGCCTTTGATTTAGTTGATGCTTTGGCTGACAGAAATCCCAAAAAGTTGGCTCTTTTACATATTTCTCGTGAGGGCGAAGAAAGAAGATTCACATTTAAGGACATCAAAAAAGCATCTAATCAGGTTGCTAACTACTTTAAGTCCCTAGGGATTAAAAAGGGCGACAGGGTAATGTTGGTGCTTAAACGTCATTATCAGTTCTGGTTCTGTATGATGGCTTTGAATAAGTTGGGCGCTATTGCAATCCCTGCTACCAACCAACTACAAGAGCACGATTTTGACTATCGTTTCAAGTCGGCTAATGTCAGCGCTATTGTTTGTACAGCTGACGGTGATGTTGCTCATCAGGTTGATTTGGCAGCCGCTAATAATCCTCAACTCGTTAATAAGTTCATTGTTAATGGTGAGCGTGAGGGTTGGCGTACTTTTGATGAGGAATATACCCTTTACAGCACACGTTATGAGCGCACCGAAGATACTCCTTGTGGCGAAGATATGATGCTTATGTATTTCACTTCGGGAACATCAGGCTATCCAAAAATTGCAGCTCATAACTATAAATATCCTCTTGGTCATTTCCATACTGCGAAATATTGGCACAATGTTGACCCCGAAGGATTGCATTTGACCATTTCGGATACCGGTTGGGCAAAGGCAATGTGGGGCAAACTTTACGGTCAGTGGTTAAGCGAGGCGGCAATATTCACCTATGACTTTGATCGCTTTGATGCTGCAGAGATACTGCCTATGTTTGCAAAGTATAACATTACTACATTTTGCGCACCTCCTACGATGCTTAGAATGCTCGTAAAACAAGACATATCTAAATACGATTTATCTTCTGTTAAGCATATGACAACTGCGGGCGAGGCGTTAAATCCTGAGGTTTACCGTCAGTTTGAAAAGATTACAGGCTTGCAGATATTAGAGGGCTTTGGTCAGACCGAAAGCACAATGATTATCGGTAATATGACAGGCGCTCCTCACAAAATCGGTTCAATGGGTAAACCTGCTCCGATTTATGATGTTCATATTATTGATGCTGACGGAAACGAAGCCGAGGTCGGTGAGACGGGCGAAATCGTTATCAATATAGAAAACGGTCTTCCTTGTGGTTTAGCTACTTGTTACTATGGTGACGAGGAAAAAACTCGTGAAACTTGGGATGGTAAGTATTACCACACAGGCGATACCGCTTGGAAAGACGAAGACGGATTCTATTGGTATGTTGGCCGTGTAGACGACGTTATCAAGTCATCAGGATACCGCATAGGACCCTTTGAAATTGAAAGCGTTATCATGGAACTTCCATACGTTTTGGAATGTGGCGTTTCTGCTGCTCCCGATGAGGTTAGAGGTCAGGTTGTAAAAGCAAGTATTGTTTTGGTGGGCGGTACCGAGCCTACTGAAGAACTCAAGAAGGAAATTCAAACTTACGTTAAAGAAAGAACTGCGCCGTATAAGTATCCGAGAATTGTAGTATTCAGAGATAGTTTACCTAAAACGGTTAGCGGTAAAATTCAGAGAAACAAGTTGTAATTATGAAATATAAAAGAATAACATTGCTTTGCGGTCATTACGGAAGCGGAAAGACAAATATAGCCCTTAATATGGCATATGAAATAGGGAATAGTTATGACAATGTTGCTATTGCCGATTTAGATATTGTAAACCCGTATTTCAGAACTAAAGACAGCGCAGAGGAATTGAAAGAAAAAGGAATAAGACTTATTGCTTCTGAGTATGCAGGCAGTAATGTTGATATTCCGGCGCTTCCTCAAGATATGTATTCTCTTACAGACGATAAAACAGTTCGTGCTGTTATTGATGTTGGCGGTGACGACAGGGGAGCTTTGGCTTTAGGCAGAATTTCCCCTCAAATTATGGCTGAGGATGATTACGAGGCGTATTTGGTAATCAATAAATATCGTCCTTTAACCCCCGATGCAGAGTCTACATTAGAGGTAATGAGAGAAATAGAAACTGCAGGCAAATTCAAGTTTACAGGAATTATAAATAATTCGAACTTAGGTGTAGAAACCACCGCCGAAGATGTTTTGAACTCGGTGGAATACGCTAAGGAAGTGGCAAAGGCTACAGAGTTGCCTTTGATTGCAACCTCGGTGGATAAAAGGCTGTTTGATGAACTTTCAGGCAAGATAGATAATCTTTTTGCTTTGGAACTTCAAAAGAAAATAAATTAAACTTTTACATAAAGGAGTGCTTTAAATGGCAAAGCTCACATTTAAAACTGACAAATGCAAAGGCTGTGGTCTTTGTGTAGACGCTTGCCCTAAGCAGGTTTTAGCATTAGCTAAGGACAAAATTAACAAAAAAGGTCACCATCCTGTCGAGGCTGTAAACGAGGAAGCGTGTATAGGATGCGCTTTCTGTGCTACAATGTGTCCTGACTGTATAATCAAGGTTGAAAGGTAAGTGAAAAATATGGCAGATAAGGTTTTAATGAAAGGAAATGAGGCAATAGCCGAGGCAGCTATTATCGCAGGTTGTCGTCATTATTTCGGTTATCCTATAACTCCACAAACAGAAATTGCTGCATATATGGCAAAAAGAATGCCTAAAATCGGCGGTTGTTTCTTACAAGCTGAAAGCGAAATCGCCGCAATCAATATGGTTTACGGTGTGGCATCAACCGGTCACAGAGTAATGACATCATCTTCAAGTCCTGGTATTTCATTGAAGGGCGAGGGTCTTTCTTACTTAGCAGGCGCTGATATGCCTTCTTTAATCGTAAACGTTCAACGTGGTGGCCCGGGTCTTGGCGGGATTCAACCTTCTCAGTCTGACTATTTTCAGGCTACCAAGGGTGGAGCACACGGCGACTTCCGTATGCTCGTTTTGGCTCCTGCTTCCGTTCAGGAAATGGCTGACCTTACAGTAAAGGGCTTTGAACTTGCTGATAAGTACAGAATGACATCTATGATTTTGGCTGACGGTACAATGGGTCAGATGATGGAGCCTGTTTCTCTTGAATATGATGTAAAACCCGCTCCTGAAAAGCCTTGGGCTACAACAGGTACAAATTGTGAGAGAGAACATAACATAACAAACTCTTTGTTCTTGTCTCCTGAAAAGCTTGAACAGGTAAACTTTGAACGTTATGAGCGTTATAAGGTTATCGAAGAAAACGAAACTATGTATGAAGAATATATGATGGATGATGCTGAAATTTGCATCGCCGCTTTCGGTATAGCTTCACGTGTTTCTAAGAACGCTATTGATGAGGCTCGCAAGCAAGGAATTAAGGTTGGACTTATCCGTCCTATCACTCTTTGGCCTTTCCCTGTGGCTCCATTCAAAAAGGCTGCAGACAAGGTTAAGGGTATTATTTCTGTTGAGCTTTCAATGGGTCAGATGATAGAAGATGTACGCTTGGCAACTGAATGCAAGGTTCCTGTTACACTTTGCAACAGAGCAGGCGGTATGATTCCTTCACCCGAACAGATTTTAGACGCTATCATAGAAATGGATAAGGCAGGTGCGAAGTAATGGTAGTATTTGATAAACCACATGCATTGGCAGACGTGCCGTTGCATTATTGCCCAGGCTGTACTCACGGTATAGTTCACCGTTTGGTTGCTGAGGTTATGGATGAATTAGGTATCGAGGGCAAAACAATCGGTATTGCTCCCGTTGGCTGTTCTGTTATGGCTTACGATTATTTTAACTGTGATATGATTGAGGCGGCTCACGGACGTGCTCCTGCAGTAGCTACCGGTGTAAAGCGTGCATTACCCGAAAATATTGTATTTACATATCAGGGTGATGGCGACTTGGCATCTATCGGTATGGCCGAAACAGTTCACGCAGCTGCAAGAAATGAAAATATCACAATTATCTTTATCAACAACGCTATTTATGGTATGACAGGCGGTCAGATGGCTCCTACATCATTGCCTGGTCAGGTAACACAGACTTCACCTTATGGAAGAGATGTTAACCATTGCGGTTTCCCCATCAAGGTTTGCGAAATGCTTTCACAACTTGACGGCGCTGAGTATTTAGAGCGTGTTGCAGTTAACAATGTTAAAAATGTTAAGGCTGCAAAGAAGGCTATTAAAAAGGCTTTCCAAAATCAGGTTGACGGTAAAGGCTTCTCACTTGTAGAGGTTATTTCAAGCTGTCCTACCAACTGGGGTCTTACTCCTCAGAAAGCACTTGAGTGGATAGACGAAAAAATGATTCCTTATTATCCTTTGGGAGTTTATAAGGACAGAAGCGCTGAGAAGGGAGAATAATTATGGCTACTATACAGTATTTGTTTGCCGGATTCGGCGGTCAGGGAATTCTTTTCTCAGGAAAATTCTTAGCATATAAGGGACTTTCTGAAGATAAGCAGGTTAGTTGGCTTCCTTCCTATGGTCCTGAAATGCGTGGAGGAACAGCAAGCTGTTCTGTAATTTTAAGCGACACTTCTGTTGGTTCTCCAATTGTTTCTAAACCTGATGTTTTGGTTGCTATGAACTTGCCTTCACTTGATAAGTATGAGGACTCTGTAGTTTCTGGTGGTACTATTTTTGTTGATAGTACACTTATCGAACGCAAGGTTAAGCGTACCGATGTTAAGGTGCATTATATTCCTGCAACACGTCTTGCAAATGAGAATAATATGCCTACTCTTGCTAATATGATTATTGTTGGCAAGGTGATGGCAGAGATGGGCGAGTTCCAAGAGGAAGGCATCAATGCCGCACTTTCTAAGGTTATTTCTGCTCGTCATGCTGATATGCTTGAATTCAACCTTAAGGCACTAACCTTAGGAAAGGAGAACTAATTATGGAAATTAAATTTACAAAAGCTGCAGTGCTTAAAGAAAAGCCTGACAGTTCTGCTTTAGGCTTTGGTAAAATCTTTACTGACCATATGTTTATGATGGACTGGAACGACGAAAAAGGTTGGTATAATGCAAGAATTGTACCTTTCGGTAATTTATCACTCCATCCCGCTTCCACAGTTCTTCACTACGGTTCTGAAATTTTCGAGGGCTTAAAGGCTTATCGCCGTAAAGACGGAAAAGTTCAGTTGTTCCGTCCTATTGAGAATATTCGCAGAATGAACAACTCTGCTGAGCGTTTGTGCTTGCCCTCAATTCCTGAGGATATGGCAATGGAAATTCTTACAAAGTTCGTTGAAATCGAACAGGATTGGACTCCAAGCGCTGATGGTACTTCGTTGTACCTTAGACCTTATATGTTCGGAAATGACGAGTCTTTGGGCGTTCACGCTGTTCACAATGCTACCTATGTTATAATCGCTTCTCCTGTTGGAAGCTATTATAAAGAGGGTATTAACCCTGTTAAAATTATGATTGAGGACGAGGACGTACGTGCGGTTAGAGGTGGTACAGGTTACGCTAAATGCGGTGGTAACTATGCTGCATCTAACAGAGCTGGTCAACGTGCCGAGCAAAAGGGTTACAGTCAGGTACTTTGGCTTGACGGTGTTGAGAGAAAGTATATCGAAGAAGTTGGCGCTATGAACGTTATGTTTAAAATTGGCGACGAAATCGTAACTCCTATGCTTTCAGGTTCTATTCTCCCGGGTATTACCCGTAAGTCCTGCATCGAGGTTTTAAAGGATAAGGGCTTCAAGGTAAGCGAGAGATTACTCAGCATTGATGAATTGGATGAGGCTTTAAAGAACGGAACCCTTAAAGAGGCTTGGGGTTGCGGTACAGCTGCAGTTGTATCTCCTATTGGTGAGCTTTGCTACAAGGATGTTAAGTATCCGATTAACAATGGTGAGATAGGTGAGGTAACTCAAATGCTTTACGATACCTTAACAGGTATTCAGTGGGGCAAAATCGAGGATACCTACGGTTGGACTAAGGAAATATAAGACAAAAAAGCACTCCGATGCAATCGCATTGGGGTGCTCTTAAAAAATAGTGAAAAAACACTTGATTATTAAATAAGTTTATGGTATAATACCTAACGTTGTGAAGAAATCACAATATGCGCTGATAGCTCAGTTGGATAGAGCATCTGCCTTCTAAGCAGAGGGTCGGGGGTTCGAATCCCTTTCAGCGTGCCATTAAAAGGGAGTGACATCAAAGATGTTGCTCTCTTTTAATTTTATATTAAAAGGGATTCGAACAAGGAGCGATTAAAAACAGTCCGGTGGACTGTTTTGCTACTTTACAAGCGTTGGCAAGTTTAGTATAATATTTGTAGCATGACCAACTTGAAAAGGAAGGTATAAAAATGAAAAATTACATAGGAAATCCTTTACAAATAAGGGGCGCTGAACAGTACGTTTTGCAAAATGGCAAAGGTGATGGTATGCACTTTTTGTATGTTAGAAACGGATTAGGTCTTGAGGTTTGGATATCGCTTGATAGAGCGGGTGATGTTTCTCGTGTTAACTTTAAGGGAGATAATATGGGATATTTCTCTCCTTGTGGATATGTTGCACCACAATATTACGATAGCAAGGGTGTTGGATTTTTAAAATCATTTACTGCAGGCTTTTTCACAACATGTGGTCTGTCTGCTGTAGGCTCACCCTGTGTGGATGACGGAGAGGAATTACCATTGCACGGAACAGTTTCGCATATTCCTGCCGAACTTGTAGCACGTGAGGAAACCGAAGAAGAACTAATTGTAAAATTAAGAGTTTCTGATGTTGTAATATTTGGCAGAAAGCTTGTAATGGATAGAATATATCGTTTTTCTTATAAGGAAAATAGTTTCCAAGTGTCCGATACAGTAACAAATATGGCGGCTTTGGCATCTCCTTATATGATTTTGTATCACTGTAATATGGGGTATCCGTTGCTTAGTGAAAACAGTAAGATAACGATACCTAACAAAAAAATAACCGCAAGGGATTTACACGCACAAGAGTTAATTGAAACGGCTCTTGATATGGAAAAACCACAAGCCGATTATCAGGAATGCTGTTTTTACTATGATGTTATTGAGCAAGACGGCGTGGCTAGTGTCGGTATCTATAATCCTGATATTAACAAAGGTGTGGCTTTGTGCTATAACAAGGCAACATTACCTTGCTTTACAGAGTGGAAAATGATGGGCAAGTCCGATTATGTTTTGGGATTAGAGCCGGGAAATTGCACTCCTGATGGCAGAGATGTATTGCGTAAAAACGGTACGCTTAAGTTTTTACAGCCCGAGGAGAGTTGTACCACTACAATAAATTTCCAGTTTGTTAATAATATTAGCGACTTTGATAAAAAGTTTGACTTTAGATAAAGTAAAAAACACACCGCCTATGGTTTTCCATAGGCGGTATATTTTTAGAAACTATCTATTTTTGTAATAGATTATTTCATGCTGTTTTCGTAAGATTCGATCATTTTCTTAACCATCTGACCGCCGATAGAACCAGCCTGTTTAGCAGTTAAGTCACCGTTGTAACCCTGCTTAAGGTTTACACCAACCTCGTTAGCAGCTTCCATCTTAAAACGGTTGAGTGCATCTTTTGCCTCAGGTACTACATTCTTAGCCATTTTGAATACTCTCCTATAAAATTTTGTTTTTTGCGTTTGCATTATTATCTTGTGATTAGATTCTTTTTTTATTATAGGTAAATTTTGATTTTTTTACTAATTTCGACCAAAAAACCACGAACTTTAAGTCCGTGGTTTTTTATTACTTCTTTTTAAATTCATATACGGTATGTTGAGTATAAATTTCACCTTTATCATAAATTGCATATCCGCTATTTATGCAATTAGGCTCGGTTTGTGCTTCAAGACAAAATGCACCGTGTTTGACCTGTGGTATATTGTTTTTGAAACATGGACCATCGCCTAAGAAATTTGCTGTGTAAAATTGTATTCCGGGTTGGTCGGTATATACATTTAAAATAATATCGTTATTTTCTACGCATGCCGAAAGTCCGAGCGAAATACCTCTAAATTTTTTAAAGGTTTTCGGCGAGATAATCATATTATGGTCATAGTCGAAAAATTCACCCTTTTTATCAACAATAGATTTAGGGTTCCTTAAATCAAATTGCGTTGAATCTACCAAAGGTCTGTTTCCGTTTGGAATTAATTTGCTGTTAACCCCAGTATATCTGTTAGCAAAAATTTGAAATTTATGGGTAGAAATATCTTTGCCAAAACCATCAAGGTTAAAATATGTATGGTTTGTGAGTGCTATGGGTGTCTTTCCATCGGGTATAGCTTCGTAATCGATTTTAATTGAAGCATTTTCAAGTGTGTATGTAACAATTACCGAAAGGTCAGATGGAAACCCGCTTTCGCCGTCAGGGGAGAAATAAGAGAGTTTTATGCGGTTTTCTTCGTACTCTAGTACGTTCCACGCTTTAAAACTAAATCCCACTCCACCATGCAAACAGTTGTCATTATCGTTTTTTGGCAGATGATAGGTTTTATCGTCAATGTTGAAAGCGGCATTTTCTATTCGGTTGGCAACTCGGCCTACGGTAGCACCTTGATATGAAGTATCATCAAGGTAATATTCGAGTTTATCAAAACCGCCAACGACATCAGTATCTCCAAATGGGGCGAAAGACAAAAGTCTTGCACCAAAGGTTATAATTTCTGCTTTTGAAGTCCCGTCGGTAAGTGTGTAGATATATATTTCTTCGCCAGAAGGTATTGTTCCAAATGATTTTTTATCCATTTTTTACGACTCCTGAGGATTATTTTTATTTTTATATTCTGTAGGTGACAGTCCTGTATGTTTTTTGAAAATTCTGCTAAAATACATAGAATTATCATACCCTACAGCCGTGGCAATTTGTGTTATATTATAATCAGTATTATCCATTAAGTTCATAGCGTTTGCAATGCGTAGCGAAATGATGTACTGCATAGGGGTAAACTTAGTCACCCTTTTAAAACTTTGTGTGAACCAGTTTGCTGTCATTGCATGTTCTTTTGCGTAATCCTCTATAACTATTGTTTTATTATAGTTTTTGTTAAAAAAAGTAGTGGCTTGCTTTATTTCGTCAAGAATGGCGTTGCCAAAATTATTTTTTTCAAGAATGTATCTGTTAATAATTAAAAAGATTTGTCTTAAATTTATGCTGAGTAGGTCTTCGAAATTTACACGCTTTAATTGTAATTCTTGGATTAGTTGACGAAAGAGCCATTGATAATCAGGTGATGTTCCCGTAAAGAACACATTTTCATTTTTGGGCATTTGGTAATGGTCGAGTAATCGGTCTACATCTGAACCGGTGAAATGTACCCAATAAGTTTCGGGATTTTCATCAGCGTACAGATAATACATCTGTGTTTCGTTTGGTCTAAACAGTACCATATTGCCGTTCTGAATAATACGTTCTGTTCCGTTAAATCTAAAATGTGCTTTACCGGAAGCTATGTATATTAACTGATAGTCTCCACGACCATTAGGACGCTCGGTTTTAAATATCCCTTTTGTCAAAACTTTAAAATGGCCGGCAGCAGTCACTACGATTGGTTTGTTTAGATTCACAATATCTTCGTGTTCTAAGCCCAAATAAGCCGAGTTGGTGTACATAAATTCACCTCTCTCAAATTTCTTGAATTTAAACTTCTATAACTTATTATATATAAAAATATAGGATTTTCAAGCAAAAAATAACGTTTTGTGCATAAAAAGCAATGTTATGTACATTGAAAGAAATGGTGTGATTTGTTAAAATACAATTGGGTTAGTATGTTAAAACTAATATGAGGAGAAAACTATGAATATTTATAAATGCAAGGAAGAAATTTTTAGCGAGCGTATTGTAAAATTGTTTTCTGAAATTTACGGT
>JAZOQF010000057.1:0-11046 GCA_045655905.1 Acutalibacteraceae bacterium
AGCTTTGCAAAGCATAGCAATCACAAGCGGACCGGCATCTGTAGGAAATCCGGGATATACAAGACTTCTAATAGTCGGAACCCTTAGAAGTTTGTTTTTACAATTCATTTTTATGTTTTTGCCCGACACTTTTATATCACAACCCGCATCTCTAAAAACAGAAAGCATCGATGTAATATGCGAAGGCATAGCACCCTTTAGTTCTATATCTCCACCTGTAACAGCCGCACAAGATAAATAAGTAGCCGTTACAATTCTGTCGGGTATGATTGAATGTTCAGTACGTGAAAGACTCTTAACACCATAAATATAAACAGTATCTGAGCCGCCACCGTATATTTTCGCTCCTGCAGAATTTAAAAAATCTGCCAAATCACTGATTTCAGGTTCCTTAGCAGCGTTGTGGATAACTGTAAGCCCATCTGCCAAAACACCCGCAAGGATAATATTTTCAGTAGCACCAACGCTTGGAAATCCCAAGGTTATTTCGCTACCCTTAATCCCATTTTTAGCTTCGCAAAAAAGCAGACCATGTTCTTCTGTGATTGTGATTCCCATTTTCTTAAGTGCTGACAAATGCAAATCAATGGGTCTCGGACCCAACTCACAGCCACCCGGACTGCTAATTACTGCCTTTCCCATTTTGCCAATTATCGCACCAAGAAATACAACAGAAGAACGCATTTCACGCATTAAATCTTCCGGTATTTGATAACCCGAAGCACTGCTTGGGTCAATGGTAAGACTTTTTCCGTCACGTTCGCATTTACAACCGATTGCGGTTAAAATTTTAACAGAAGTATCAACGTCCGCAATAGAAGGACAATTATGTACTGTTGATTTCTCATTACATAATAATGTAGCGGCAAGTACAGGCAACACGCTGTTTTTGGCGCCCTGTACTAAAATCTCACCTTTTAATTTTTTGCCGCCTTTTATTGAAATTTTCGCCATATTAACACCTTCAAGCACAGTTTTCAATTCATACTATGCAAAAAGGTATATTTCGGTTAAGCACCTGTATAAAGTTTCATTATTTCTTCGTAAATTCTTTCATTTGCATCAATAATAGCAGTTTTCTTTGATGCATTACTCATTTTTTCGAGTTTCGGCTTGTTTTCAATTAGCATTTCCACAGCCGAAATCAAAGAGTTACCATTCAAATCTTTTTCTTCAAGTATTAGTGCCGCGCCACTCTTTTTAAGTGTCATTGCATTATGGAACTGATGATTTTCTGCAACGTATGGTGAGGGAATTAAAATCGCAGGTTTAGCAAGTGCCTGCAACTCCCCTAAAGTGATAGCTCCTGCTCTGCAAATAACCAAATCTGCAGCCGCCATACAAATATCCATATCACTTATATATTCTCTGACGTCAATTTCTGATGCAAGAGAAACATCTTCTAAAGCGTTTTGCATTTCATCATAACCCGACTTTCCTGTCGCATGAATATGATAAAATTTACCGCTTCCATTGTGCCATTTAATTAGTTCTGTTACAGCTTGATTTATTTTAGCTGCACCTAACGAGCCGCCAAAGGATAATATTAACGGTCTATTATCTAACCCTAATTTTTCCCTTGCATCTTGCTTTGTTTTCTTTAAAAGTTCATTTCTTATAGGATTTCCTGTAATAACGGGCTTCTTGTTTAGTTTTAGATGTTTTTCCGCCTCTGGCATTGCAAGCATAACAACATTAGCTTGTTGGCATAACATTTTTGTAGTAACACCCGGAAATGCATTTTGTTCATGAATCGCAGTCTTAATGCCCATTTTCTGTGCAGTTTTAAGCACAGGTCCACTAACATAACCACCTGTACCTACAACAATATCAGGATTAATTTCTTTTAAAAGTTTTTTACACCTAGTCAAAGCACTAAGAGCTTTTTTAACAGCAAAAATATTTTCAACAATACTCTTTGGGCTTAAACTTCTTTGAAATCCTGCTACATTAATAGTTTTAAAATCATATCCTTTTTCAGGTACAAGTCTTGCCTCTAACTTATTAGCGGTTCCAATATAATAAATCTCTGCATCAGGATGCTTTTCTTTTATATAACCTGCAACTGCCAATGCGGGGTTAATATGTCCCGCTGTGCCGCCGCCTGCAAATAATATTTTCATAAAAAAGCCCCCTTAAGTTTTTACTATGTCGGACCCTCTTGATACCGACAATACAATTCCCATTTCAGCAAGCAAAATCAAGAGAGAGGTTCCACCATAACTGAAAAACGGCAAACTTATACCTGTATTCGGGATTGTGTTTGTGACAACACATATATTAAGCATGGCTTGTAATCCAACTTGGAAAGTAAGACCGATTGCCATTAATGCACCAAATTTATCTTTCGAATGCATTGCAATATAAAAACCGCGCCATACGAGAAGACAGAAAAGCAAAACAATTACAACCGCACCGATAAGTCCTAATTCTTCACAAACTATGGAAAAAATAAAATCATTATGGGGTTCAGGTACCCAAAGGTATTTTTGTCTTGACTGCCCTATTCCTCTGCCTAAAATTCCGCCCGAGCCGATTGCCAACAATGACTGAATTGTCTGAAATCCCTTGCCTGTAGCATCTGCCCAAGGGTCTAACCAATAAGCTAAACGATCTTCAACATAACTAATTGCGCCCGACAACAAAAATACTGCAATACCTGCAACACCGACTATCATGCCACCAAAAATATACTTTTTAGCAAGACCTCCAACAATCATTAAAATGACACCGATAGCTAAGACAAGTAAAGTTGCTGATAGGTGCGGTTCCGCAACAATAAGTGCTGCCGTTACACCCAATATCACAAACAAAAATACAACAAATCCGATTTTTTTCATTTCTTTGTAATTACTCGCAATTAACGATGAAAATAACAGGATTATAGAAAATTTTGCAATTTCCGATGGTTGAAAGTTGATAGGTCCTATTACTATCCATCTTTTTACGTCCATTCCGGAAACCATCGGTGGCATAACCAGAAGAAATAACAGCATCACTGTTGAGGCTGCGAATATAACCCAAGCAAATCTTCTCCAAAAATGATAGTCAATCTTCGCAACTAAAAGCATTACTATCACACCACCGACAGCGAACAATAACTGTCTGGAAATAAAACGATAACTGTTTTTATAATATTCCAAAGAGTAGGCATAACTTGCAGAAAACAGCATAACAAGACCTATTGTTAAGAGTATTAAAACAATAGATAAAAAGGTAATATCAATTTTGCCGTTTTTAGGCTTTTTTGATTTAGCCATCTTACGCGACTCTGATGCCATCTCTTTAACTCCTTATAGATTTAAAAATTAAATATTATTGGTAAAAGTGCTGTTATGCAACCTACAAAGGCAATACATGTGAAAACAAATACGACTTTTTGTTCAGACCAACCACACATTTCAAAATGATGATGCAAAGGTGCCATTTTAAAAATACGTTTTTTTGTTTTCTTGTAGTAAACTACCTGAATTATATCAGATAAAGCCTCTAAGAAATAGGTAATTCCTGCAAATATCAACAAAACAGGTCTCCCAATACCAAATGATACAGCAACTACCATACCACCCAAGAACATTGAGCCGGTATCGCCCATAAATACCTTTGCCGGATTTGCGTTCCAATAAACAAATCCTACACAAGCGCCACCTAAAGCAGAAGCCAATATATTAGTAGACGCGATTCCTAACAGTCCTGCGCCCAACATAAAACAGCAAGCTACTACTACGGTAACAGAGGATGCAAGACCATCAATACCGTCTGTGAGGTTTACAGCGTTAGTAAAGCCATAAATAAACATTAAAGCAATCGGCCAAAATAACAGACCCCAACCACTAACAATATTTATATCTCCGACAAAAGGAATGTATGTAGTGTGCATTCCTCCTATACAGAGCGCAGCCAAATATCCTGCAGAAACTAAGAGTTGTAAAAATGTTTTTTGTCTGGCAGTTAGTCCCAAATTTTGTTTCTTAACAACTTTTACATAGTCATCCGCAAAACCAATAGCCGCCATACAAAGCGCCATAAATATTCCTGCAATAAAATTTGTCAATCTAAAAGAATCGGTCAATTCTAAAGAAAAGTGCTTTCTAGCAATAGCTGAATATCCAAAAGCTGCCGCCAATCCTACAAGAACGCCTGCAATCATCATGACGCCACCCATTGTGGGTGTTCCCTGTTTGTCCTTGTGCCAATTAGGACCTTCTTCAAGGATTGTTTGCCCAAATTTAAGTTTTCTAAGATACGGAATTACAAAATAACCTAAGCCTGCGGTTACTGCGAAAGATATTGCAGCCGCTACAATCGAAGTTAAATCCACTGTTTATACTTCCCCTCGTTTATATTTCTTTTAAGGCCTCTGCTACAATTTCACGCTCGTCAAGGTGAATTGTACCGTCCGCTAAAATTTGATATGTTTCATGGCCTTTTCCTGCCAATACAACAATATCTCCCGATTTGGCAATACTTATAGCATATTTAATTGCTTCAATTCTGTTTTCAATAACCTTATAAGGTGTAGGTGTACCTTTTACGCCCTCGAGAATATCATTGATAATACTCATAGGCTCTTCACTTCTTGGATTATCGCTTGTGATAATAACAAAATCAGCGTATCTCGTAGCAATACTGCCCATTATAGGCCTTTTTGTTTTGTCACGGTCGCCACCACAACCAAACATAGCAATAATTCTGTTTTTCTTACATTCATTAAAGGTTGAAAGTATATTTTTAAGACCGTCAGGCGTATGAGCATAGTCAATAATAACGGTAAAGTCCTTGCCTGTTGGCACAACCTCTGCCCTGCCCTTAACACCTTTAAGTTGTGCTAATGATTCTGCAACCTTATTCACATCAAATCCCAACTCAACCGCACAACAAATAGCGCATAGCGAGTTGTACACAGTAAACTTTCCGCTTGTATTTACCTTTATATGCTTTAAAATTTCATCACTAACAAGTTCATACTCAACAGATTCTGGTCTGTAATTTACAGCTTTAGCACTAAATGTAGCATCATTACCCGTTGAATAGGTTACGATTTTACAGTCAATACCTTCCATCAATCTCGTTGCATATTCATCATCACTGTTAACCACAGCAGTTTTACACATTGTGAATAACTTTTTCTTCGCTTCAAGGTAGTTATCCATTGTAATATGATAATCCAAATGGTCTTGCGTGAGATTTGTAAACATTGCAACCTCAAACTCCAAGTCGTAAACACGGCATTGGTCTAATGCGTGAGACGATACCTCCATAATAACATAATCGCAACCCTTTTCTTTCATTGAAGAAAAGAGAGAATTAAGGTCATATGCATTCGGTGTCGTATTGCTTGAAGGTATTAACTCATCGCCTATCATATTTTGAATAGTACCAATTAATCCTACTTTATAACCCGAATGTTCCAAAATACTTTTAAGCATGTATGTTACGGAAGTTTTACCATTGGTACCCGTAACACCGATAAGTTTAAGATTTTTAGCAGGATTTCCAAACCAATTAGCAGACATTTTTGCAAAAGCAGCATGAGAATTTGCAACAATAATTTGATTTTTAATACCAAGGTCTCGTTCAGCAATAATAACCGCCGCACCCTTTTCTAAAGCTGCCTTGACATAATCGTGGCCGTCACTCAAACTTCCAACAATGCACACAAAGGCAAAGCCGGGTCCTACCTTACGAGAATCACAAGTAACTCCACTAATTTCTAATTCCTTTAAACTGTCATTACACTCAATTAAATCATAAAGTTTCATTTTTTCACCTTGTTAACCATCAACTGCTGAATCATCTCTAAAATACACTGTAACTATTGTTCCTGCATTAACCGAAGTTCCCGCATCAATACTCTGTCGGTAAGATTTTAGTCCACCTGACGTTGTATTTCCGGAAAACTCTACGTTAATTCCACTTTGAGCAGCTACTTTATTTACCTCGGTTGCCGTCAAACCAATTAAATTTGGAACGCTAACCGTTTTATCATCGGTTTCTTCGGTGTAAAGTACAACAACGCCGCCACTCAAAATTCTATTTCCTGCTTCGGGTAACTGTCTTACAATCTTTTCGCCCTTGCCTTGAATTTGATACTGAAGTTTTGCCGAAGAAAGCTTGGCTTTTGCGTTATCAACAGTATCTCCTACCATTTCAGGAACAGTTGTAGCAAGATTTTTAAGTTCGCTTTCGCTATAGCTTGGCTCATATCCTAAATACGGAAGAATATCTGTCATTATCTTTCCGTTAACAGGCGCTGAAATTACACCACCATAGTATTGGTTGCCCTTTGGTTCATCCAAAAGAACCAAAACCGCAACCTCAGGGTCATCTGCAGGAGCAACTGATACACAAGAGCCTACATATAAGTAATTATCGCCCGTCGCTTGAATTTTCGATACCTTTTGTGATGTACCGGTTTTTGCGCCAACTTTATAACCTGCAACTAAAGCATTTTTTGCACCGTTTTCAGCAACAAACTCCATCAATTTTCTAAGTGTTGCCGATGTGCTTTCGGAAATCACCTGGCGCTTATATCCTGTATTTGTAGTTTTCACTGCCTTTCCGTTTTCATCCAACATCTTTTCAACTAAATGCGGTCTTACAAGATAACCACCGTTAACACACGCAGCAGCGGCTGTAATTAACTGCATAGGAGTTATATTAAATGTTTGACCAAACGAAGTAGACGACAGTTCAACAGGACCCATTTTCGCCTCGGTATGATATGTGGAATTGGCTTCACCCGGAAGGTCAATTCCTGTTTTTTCTGTCAAGCCGAACGCTTTAAAATACTTTGAAAAAGTACTGATACCTATCTGTTGTCCGATAGTAATGAAAGCAGGGTTACAGGAATTTGACATTGACTGTGCCAACGTTTGCGAACCATGGCCTTGAAGTTTATGACAGTTATAATGCTGACCCGCAACCGTTGTACTTCCGTTACAGTAGAAAGTATTGTTTTCATTTATAAGATTTTCTTCAATGCCAATAGCCGCTGTCACAATTTTAAATACAGAGCCTGGTTCATAAGTGTCAGAAACCGCTTTATTACGCCACTGACGATTTAAAAGTTCGTTTTCTTTCTTACTCTTTTCGTCCTCATCTTCAATTTCAGAAACCAATTTTTGCTCTGCTTCCGACAATGTAAAAGGACTGTTGGGATTAAAATCTCCCTTTACAGCCATACCGAGCACTGCGCCTGTTTTAACATTCATGACTATTGCAGCGCCACGTTCAGCAATTTTGTTTTCAGCAATAGAGGCTTCCAAATATTTTTCTGCCGTGTATTGAATATAGGAGTCTAAGGTTAGAACTAAAGATTTGCCTTTAGTAGCCTCCTCAACTCTTTCGTATGTCAAAGGCATATCAGTCCCTGCTGCGCTCTTTGCTGCCACAACTCTTCCTGCAATTCCGGTGAGTTCGTTATCGTAATAACTCTCAATTCCGCTAAGTCCTTGGTCGTCAGAACCTACAAAGCCTAAAACAACGGAGGCTAGAGTATCATTTGGATAATAACGTTTTGTAGTTTCGTCTAATCCTACATATCTAACAAGTTCCAAATCTTCATAGCGTTCATCACTTAAAAATTCTCTTACCTTGTCAGCAACGCTCTTATCAATCTTTTTTTTAACGATTACATAATAAGAACGCTTTTCGGTTTGCTCATAAACCTTGTCATATTCAACTTCAAGTATTCGGGAGAGATTTTCTGCAATAGTTTTCTTGACAAGTTCCTTATCGCCCTCATCGTTTATCTTGTGGATTCCGTTTGGAGTTATGTAAACCGTCCAAGCGGTAGTGCTACGAGCCAAAACCTGCATGTTTTTGTCGTAAATATCCCCTCTAGGCGCAGTTATTAAACTATCATATAACTGTTGTTCTGAAGCTTCAGCCTGATATTTTTCTCCGTTAATAATCATTATGTTAACCAGTCTGACGCCGGCGATACCCGAAAAAGCAACGATAACACACAGCATAATTATAAAAATGCGAGTAACCATTTCTTTACCGGGTTTAACAGTCATTTTTGTCCCTCCGTTTCAGTACAAAATAAAGCCGAATACGAGAGTTGGAAAATTCCACTCTCGTATACTAATATATTACTATAGATTATTTTATTATTACTCCGACACCATAAGTTTTCCGTCAGAGGTTTTGCAAGCGTTTTTATTGTTCACACGAATGTAAACTACATTTTCTTTTTCGGGTTTTTGCATACCGAGTTGTACAGCTTCAAGTTCCAAATTAGCATATGATATTCTCCGTTGCATCTCAACTTCAAGCTCAGTTTTCTCGCTATCTAATTCAGCTATTGCAGCCTTGACCTCGTTAATATTGGAATTAACCTCATTTATTTGAAGTCGCAAAGCTATATTTCCGCAAAGACCTGCTAATACGATAAAAGCGGTAAGCACCAATAATGCAGGTGCAGAAACAGCCTTTGTTGCAGCCTTTTTGCGGTTTTTGTAATTTTTCCTCACATTGGGCATTACAACAATATTATCGCCGACATTGGTTGCTGCCGCAGGCTTTGGTGCGAACATACCAAAATCATATGCAAGACTGTCATTATAATACTTAATATTATTCACTTGTAATGCTCCTTTATAATTTAGTTCTTTATTATTACCCTCAATTTTGCGCTTCGACTACGAGGGTTGTCCTCAAGTTCTTTTGGGGTAGGCTCTATTGCTTTTCTGCTAAGCAAATGGCCTCTCGGTTGTTTGCCGCATACGCAAACCGGGAAATCAGGTGGACAGGTACAGCCTGTGCAAAACTCTTTGAATTTTTGTTTAACAATTCTGTCTTCCAACGAATGAAATGTGATAATTGCTAAAACTCCATCTTTATTCAAAAGTTCAAAGGCTTTATCTAAAACCTCATTCAAAACATCAAGCTCAGCATTCACTGCTATTCTCAAAGCTTGAAAACATTTTCTCGCAGGATGTCCATCACGTCTTGCCGAATAAGGTACAGCATTAGTAATTATTTCTGCCAACTGTAACGTAGTATTTATTTCTTCTTGCTCTCTCGCCTTTACAATTTTCACAGCGATTTGCTTTGCAAACTTTTCTTCGCCAAAACGAATAAATATATCCCTCAACTCGTTGACACCAAAATTATTAACAATATCTTTGGCTGATATTCCGCTTTGGCTCATTCTCATATCTAAAGGTGCATCCTTATGATACGAAAAACCTCTTTCAGCTGTGTCGAGCTGATATGAGGAGACTCCTAAATCGAGAAGTATACCGTCAACTCTGGAAATACCCTCTTCACTTGCAACCTCATCCATACGTCTGAAATTGCTTTGTATAACCTTAGCGGGCAAACCACTTAACCGCTCAGAAGCAATTCTTACAGCATCAGGGTCTTGGTCAAGTGCCAAAAGCTTACCGCCTTTTAACCTTTTCGCGATTTCTTTTGAATGTCCTGCTCCACCGGCGGTACCATCAATATATATCCCATCGGGTTTAATATTTAAGGAATCTATACATTCATTTAATAAAACCGAAATATGTTTAAATTCCATTTAGAAATCAAACTCCTCAAGACTTGACGCTATCGCCTCAAAGGTAGTGCTTTCCTTTTCTTTTTCCCATGTATTGCTGTCCCAAATTTCGATATTTGTATCCATGCCAATAATATGAACTTCACTATCAAAACCTGCATACTCACGAAGAGGTGTTGGAACTAAAATTCTTCCTTGAGTATCAAACTCTACATTAAAAGCACCGTCATATAAGAAACGCTTTACATTGCTTGATTTCGCAGCTGGCATACTGCCAAGCTTTTCAACAAACAGTTTCCACTGTTCCATTGAATAAACGCAAATGCAACCTTTACCAAAAATACCTTTACAAATAATGAAATTTTCTCCTAACTCTTCTCTGAAAGCAGACGGAATGAAAACTCTGCCCTTCTTATCAATTTTATGATCGTATCCTCCGAAAAGCACAGTTCTCACCTCCAATTCCACCACTTTAATACACTTTAATGGTATTTTGATGCACTTTTCACCACTTATTTGTATTATATACCCCTTTTTTTGAAAAATCAAGTATTTTTTTCGAATTTGTGCTCAAAAATCAAATTTAGTATAAATGCATAAAAAAACGCCCGACAATCGGGCGTTTTGACCGATTATCGGGCGTATATTAAATTTATTATTTGTTGTTTTCTTCGTTATACTTTGCAACAACGCTCTTAATCTTATCTGCGGGGTCAAGAAGTTTGCTGATGGAATTATCATAGTTAAGCGTATCAATTAACAATGCAATATACTTTGACATATTAACGCTGCAATACCAATCGCGGCTTAAAAGTTCATCGCTTTGATAAATGAGGTTTGTTGTAAATATCTTATCGATAAGACCTTTTTCATAATACTCATCAAATTTGTCAAGTCCTTCAACGAACAAACCAAATGTCGAGAAGATAAAAATTCTACCTGCTCCCTGCTCTTTAAGTTTAGCTGCAATATCAAGCATTGATTCACCGGAAGAAATCATATCATCAACAAGGATTAAATCTTTGCCCTTAATATCATTTCCTAAGAACTCGTGAGCTTCAATCGGGTTCTTACCATTAACGATTACGGAGTAGTTACGACGCTTGTAGAACATACCAAGTTCCAAGCCCAAAACAGAGGAATAATAAATACAGCGTCCCATTCCACCTTCATCAGGCGATACTATCATAGTATGGTCACGGTCAAGCTTAACATCAGGAACTGTTCTGAGTAAAGCTTTAATCATTTGATAACTTGCTTGAACATTATCGAAACCATCAAGAGGAATAGCATTATTAACTCTTGGGTCGTGTGCATCGAATGTGATAATATTCTTAACTCCCATTGCAACAAGTTCTTGTAAAGCCATAGCGCAGTCCATAGACTCTCTCGAGCTTCTTCTATGCTGTCTTCCCTCGTAAAGCATTGGCATAATTACTGTTATTCTTCTTGCTTTTCCACCTAAAGCCGCAATAATACGCTTCAAATCTTGGAAATGGTCATCAGGACTCATAGGTACTGTCATACCGTACATC
>JAZOQF010000058.1:0-7892 GCA_045655905.1 Acutalibacteraceae bacterium
GAGGATAGGAGACACATTTACGGTTGAGTTTGCCGGTACATCCTTTATGATTTGGACACATCCAACGACAAATCCTACTTCTGCTGCTGATACAGTGATTAGATACTCCATTGACGGTGGCAAAAAGCAAACTTTAAAAATCACAGCAGGTTTTCATGGGGTATATCAATTGGCGAAAGATCTTGCTCCCGGAAAACATAAAATAAAGATAATCTATATGGATAATGCTCAAAAGCATAAGCTTATCGATATGTTTATAGCCGGTGACCCGTCTATGAGTGGGGTGAAGTTTACAATCGAGCCGAGTGATGATGACCTTGAAGAAGAGGTCGTGAGCGAAAATGTTGGCACTTCAAACAACAATAGACACCCTATTTATGATGATGATGATGATTACGAAACCAATGACACCTCTGAAAATGACAGTTCTAAAAATAACGCTTCTGCTAATAACAGTTCTACCAATAGTACTTCCTTAAATAGCACTCCTAAAAATAATAGTTCTGCAAATAACAGTTCGAACAATTCTTCACAAAGTAACACATCTTCAAAAGCTGACAAGTGCACCAATCATACGTTTTCTTCCTGGAAAGAGACAGCAAAAGCTACTTGCACCACAAAGGGAGCACAAAGCCGAATGTGTTTGAATTGTGGTTATGAGGAAACTGAATATTCCGAATATTCAAATCATGTTTTTGAGGAAAATCAAGTCACAAAAGAAGCAACGATTTATTCTGTCGGTATCGAGGAGGGCAAGTGTATTCATTGTGGAGAAACTACACAGCAAGAAATAATGTGCAATGCAAAAGACAATGATACACAGTTGTATTTCGAAACTAATGTTGGTACGTTTAATGATGGGACCGAACTTAATGTAAACAAACTAAGCAAAAGTGATGACCTTTATAAAAGCACCAAAAAAGCTTTGAAATCTGTTTCGAAAAACTTTGTTGCATATAATATTTCCGCTTTACAGAACGGAAAAGCTGTACAACCAAAAGGTGAATTGAAAATTGTTTTGCCTGTTCCGGACGGATATCAGAATGTGGAAATTTATCAGATAGATGAAAATTTGGCACCGAAAAAAGTAGAAGCTATTTTAAGTTTTGACGGCAAGTCTGCCACAGCAAACGTTACAGAACTTGGCACCATAGTCATTTGCGAACAAACTGTAAAAGAAAACAACGTTAACAGTTTAGCAATAATTGGTGCGGCACTTGCTGTTTTCGCAGCGCTTTTAGTAACGGCAGTTGTTATATTTTGGCTCAAATTAAAGAAAGCATAAACATAAAAAATGACCGATTATTTCGGTCATTTTTTTGTTTAATATTCAGTTTCAACAACAATTTTTCGGTTTTCAATATTAAAGGTGATATCACCCTTAATATCGGTGCGAAATGTTTTAATTCCTCGCTTTTCAAGTTGTTTTAGTGTTGCTAAATGTGGGTGGTTGTACTGATTATCTTTGCCAACCGAAATGGCGGCATATTGCGGATTAGCTTTTTCTAAGAAATCTCCTACGGTTGAGGTGTTGCTTCCGTGATGACCAACCTTTAAAACATCACAACTAATATCCTTTTGGTCTTCTATCAATCGCCTTTCGATTTTACCCTCGGCATCACCCATAAACAAAAACGAGTTACCTTCAATGTCTGCTCTTATAATAAGGGAACGGTTATTTTCGTCAAATATATCGTAATAGGTGCCGATAATAGTAACTGTAAAATCACCAATATCAAAGGTCATATCGTCGCAAGCTTTAAAGAGATTTCCGCTTGACCTTGTTATTTTATCAATGGCATATTCGGCAGAGTAAATTCCTTCACTGTATGTTGAAAGCTCGGGCAAAATAAGGGTATCAATTTGGAAGTTGTCAAACATATATTTCACACCGCCCGTGTGGTCGGTATGAAGGTGTGTAAGTATTAAAACATCGATAGTCCCGATGTTTTCGTTTCTTAGAACTGTTGCCAAGTCGTTTGTGCTGTCTTCGGTACCTGTATCAATTAAAGCAGAGTAGCCGTTGCTGTGTATCAAAATACTGTCACCCTGACCAACGTCAATCACCTTGACAAAATCTTCACTGTGGTTTAGTGTAACACCTTGCCTTAACTCAAAAAGTCGGTCGTCAACAGAAAGAATACAAAGCACAGAGACGGTGATACAAAGTACCACCGTCATCGCTTTAAGTATAGCTTTTACTTTCATAGCCTTGCGCAATTTATTCCTCTCCTGCGGCTTCCATTTCAAGAAGCTGGTCCATGGTTATTAAAACCTTTCTCGGCTTTGAGCCTTCGTAAGGTCCTACGACGCCTCTGCCTTCCATTTCGTCAACAATACGTGCAGCTCTGGCATAACCGAGCTTTAGTTTTCTTTGCAAAAGTGAGGTAGAAGCCATACCGTTTTCCACAACCACCCTGATAGCATCGTGGAGCATTGGGTCTTCGTCGGGTCCGTCCTCTTGGAGTCCCGTTTTCTGTTTCTTTTCAACTGCTGCCTGACGCTCGATTTCAACCATAACATTATCGTCATACTCGGCAGTTTTACCCTTTTTAATAAAGTCTACAACCGATTCAACCTCGTTGTCACTAACAAAACATCCTTGAATTCGGTTAGGCTTTGGAGCACCTGCAAATCTAAAGAGCATATCACCTCTGCCCAAAAGTTTTTCGGCTCCCGCACCGTCTAAGATAGTACGGCTGTCAACCTGACTGGAAACTGCAAATGCAATTCTCGTTGGAATATTCGCTTTAATAACACCCGTAACAACATCGACCGACGGACGCTGAGTAGCAACAATTAAGTGCATACCTGCAGCACGAGCTTTTGCGGCAATTCGGTTAATAGAATCTTCAACCTCTTTTGGTGAGGTCATCATAAGGTCTGCAAGCTCGTCGATAATAATTACAATGTGAGGCATTTTCTCAATTTCGGGGTCCTCTAGTTCATCAACAAACTTATTGTAACCCTCGATGTTTCTAACACCTCTGTCAGCAAACATTTTGTAGCGTTTTTCCATTTCGGTAACTGCCCAACCGAGCGCACCTGATGCTTTTCTCGGGTCGGTCACAACCGGCACCAAAAGGTGGGGGATACCGTTATAGATACCAAGTTCAACAACCTTCGGGTCAATCATCAAAAGTTTAACCTCTTCGGGTGTTGCTTTATAAAGTATACTCATAATAATAGAGTTTATACAAACAGATTTACCTGAGCCTGTAGCACCTGCAATAAGTCCGTGAGGCATTTTTGCAATATCAGTAACAATTGCGTTTCCGCCAATGTCTCTGCCAAGTGCTACGGTAAGCTTGCTTTTAGCCGATACAAAATCAGGGGATTCAAAAATTCCACGTACACCAACAACATCACTCGACTTGTTAGGCACCTCAATGCCGACAGCCGCTTTGTTAGGAATAGGAGCCTCAATTCGCACGCCTGCAGCGGCAAGATTCAAGGCAATATCATCAGCAAGGTTTGTGATTTTGCTGATTTTAACTCCGGCAGAGGGTTGTAACTCGTAACGGGTTACTGTGGGTCCTCGGCTTATATTGACAATTCTAGCTTCAACACCGAAGCTTTTAAGGGTATCTATTAGATGCTCTGCTGTAAGCTCGGCACCTTGAATTGCAGCTTTTCCTGTTTCGCTCGCTTTCAAGAGATTAAGGGGAGGGAAGATGTAGGCATTTTCGTTTTCTTCAGCGTTTTCAAGGCTTTCGGTAAATTCCTTGGTTTCCGCCTTGAAATCGATTTTCTCTGCCTCGTCTTCTGCCGTTTTCAAAGCGTTGTCAAGCTGCGCCTTATCCTCAGCGCCATCAGGCTCGGAAAGTATTTCCTCGGGCATAGGCTCATCGTAATAGGTGCTTACAACCTTTGCTTGCTTATGGTTTAAATCTTCGGTTTTCGCTTTTCTTTTCCTTGGGATGTCATCAACCGAAATATCAGGGTCAAAGCCCTTAATGATTTTAAGTTGTTTTTCGCCTTTTTCTTCCTTTTCTTTTGCTTCTGCATAAATTTCTTCGGCGTGCTCGCGAATGTTCTTAACGGGTTTAGAAACGGTTTTGAAAAGACCTATAAGTGTAGTTCCGGTAAGTAACATCAAAAGAACAAAAATTAAAAGAATAACGGTAATTGCGGCGCCTGCTTTACCAAAGGCCAAGTATATAGGCTCACCAACAAGCGCACCTAAAAAGCCTCCGCTTTTAAGTTCCACACCGTTTTTATATCCTTCTACTAATTGCTCCCAAAAGTTGATTTCAGGGTGGGCAGAAAAAATATCAATACAAGCCCCAACTAATACCACCAAGAAACTAGCTTCGGTCATCTTAGCGTTGAAAGAACCGTTTATTTTATCTAAAGCGTACATAACAGCTACAAAACCGATTAAAAACGGGCATACAAAGGCAGTAACTCCAAATATTCCGAATATTATGTTGTGGAGCCCGAGCCAAAGGTTTTGTCCCGGAATGAAAACAACGCAAAGGAAAAATATTGCCACTGCAAACCAAATAACAGATAAAAGTTGGCGCTTACCTGCATTTGTCTGTGTCGCTTTTTTTGTAGATTTAGACCTTTTCTTAGTTGCCATTTTTACACTCCTTATATTTTTTCAATGTCGCTCAAAACCTGAGCGGACAGTTCCTCTTTGTTTGAAAATTTCTTTTCTTCTCTTAAAAATTCTTTTGGGGTAATTTTTATATTTTTCCCGTATAAATCACCACTAAAGTCCATAATAAAGGTTTCACAAATTATGTAGTCTGTAGGGAATGTCGGGCGGTTGCCGATATTTGTAATTCCCTTGAAAGTTTTTCCATCAATTGAAATTTCGGTTTTATACACACCGAATTTCAATGTTGTAAGATTTTCGGGAAATTTTTGGTTAATGGTTGGAAAACCTAAATTCGTTCCCCTGCCGTCACCTTTAATAACCTCAGCGGTAAAGGAAAAATCGTAACCTAAAAGGTGGTTTGCTTTCGAAACATTTCCCTCTTTAAGGCATTTTCTTATGAGACTGGACGAAATTGTTTCTTCATTATCCAAAACGGGGTTTTGCACCTGTAAGTTTATGCCGTTTTCTTTGCAAAAACTTTCTAAAAGTGCGGTATCACCAAGTCCGCCTTTGCCAAATCGGTAGTTAAAGCCACACGAAATAAGGCGAGGAGAGAATTCTTTTTTTATAAAATCTAAAAAATCTTCAGCCGATAATGATTTAACATCGTTAAATCGAAGTGTATGAACAGCAAACCCCAATTCTTTAAGTTTTTGAAGTTTTTCATCAACCGTCAGCAGCAGTTCAACCTTGCCTTTTTGAACACATTTCGGCGGAATTTCGAAAATTAACGCAATTTTACTGTAGCTGTCAGGAATATTAAGAACTGCCAAATGTCCTTTGTGCAGTCCGTCAAAGGTACCTAAAGCCACAGCGTTTTGCATTAAATCTCACTCCTTATGATACATTTTATAGCAATTTGTTTGTTTTCGCAGTCGGCATAACCCACACCTAAAAACAAACCGTTATATTTAATCCTAAACATTTCGTTTTCGTAAAAGTCGTTGGTAGGAATATGTAACCTGTCAAAACTTAGCTGTCCGCCATTGCAAAAACGGACTGCTTGTTTTTGGGTTACGTTAATTTCTTTTAAATGGGAAACTACAGTTTCCTCGCTTAAAATATAGTTTTCAATATTGCCTTCATTAAGCTCGTCAAGAGCCACGCAATTTTCAATGGAAAATTGTGAAGTCTTTGTTCTTCTGAGCGAGTATAGGGTAGCGCCACAGCCTAAAACTTCGCCTAAATCACGAGCAAGGGAGCGGATATATGTACCCTTGGAAACGAGAAACTCCACTTTAAAAATATTATTTTCGTCAAGAGGGGAAAGTATATTCGCCTCGAAAATTTCAACCTTACGGGTGGGAATTTCGATTTCTTCGCCCTTTCTCGCAAGTGTGTAAAGACGAACACCATCCTTTTTGATGGCGCTGTACGATGGGGGACGTTGGTCAATCACACCTAAAAATTCTTTAACGGCCGCAGCTAACTCATCGGGTGTTATATTAACCTGATTTTCACTTAAAACATTGCCTGTAATATCATCAGTATCGGTAGTAACACCGAGTTTAATTTCGGCAATGTATTTTTTATCCCCCTCCAATAGCAGAGAGGAAAGGGAGGTGGCTCGGCCCAAAAGAATGGGCAACACACCCGTAGCCATAGGATCGAGTGTTCCCGTGTGGCCGACCCTCTTTTCGTGAGCCTTGCGTTTAATAGCGCCGACGGCCGAAAACGAGGTAATCCCTTTTGGTTTATCTAAGAGAATTAGTCCTATCATATACTATCCAAACTTTGCTTAACAGCCGCTAATACCTTAGCCTTAACCTCATCTAAACTGCCTTTAACAGAAGCGCCTGCGGCACCTTTGTGACCGCCGCCGCCCAAGGATTGGCAGATGGCTGAAGCATCTAATGGTGGGTAAGTTCTAAGCGATACTTTGAATTCGTTATCGGCTGTCTGTTTAAGTGTAACACCTGCAAGAACACCCTCGACACTGCGAGAGATTACTGCAATACCCTCAAGTTCTGTGCCGCTGCAACCTGTCTCCTTTTGCATATCTTCAGTAACGGTGAGCACCATACATCTGTCGTCAAAATGGAACTCGGCATTAGTCAGAACCATAGCTTCAAGTTCAATCAGTTTTTTAGATTTAGTGTCAAACATAAGGCGGTTAATTTCTGCGGCATCGATGTTGTACTCATAAAGTGAAGCGCAGATAAGTAAGGTCTTTTCGGTAACGGTTGAGTATTTAAAACAACCGGTATCGGTAGCAAGACCTGTGTAAATCGCCTTTGCAGTAATATCGTTAAGATTAACCCTCATTTGACCGATTAGGTCGAAAACACACTCTGCAGCAGCTGCCGCATCGTCGTCTAAGTAGAGATTTTTTGCATACCTTGTATTAGAAACGTGATGGTCGATGCAAAGGTCAACCTTTTCACCAAATTCTTCTTGGAGCGCACCTAAGAGATGCTTGTCTGCCACATCGACAGCTATAATGGTGGGGGTTTTGGCTGTGATATGGTCGGTTTTGCGCGCAAAATAACCGTACTTCTGCGGGATAACATCAGGGCAAAGAACGGTTGCAACCTTGCCTATCTCGTTAAGAGCATAGTAAAGGGCATACGCCGAGCCTAATGTATCGCCGTCAGGAGAAGCGTGGGTTAAAATGATGTAGTTGTCATTCTTTTTGAGAAAACGTGCTGTTTCGCGGAGGGTAAGCTCACGGCAACCCTCATTAGTTTTCTTCTTCATTAACATTATCCTCTTTAAAATTTTCAATAATTCTTGAAATATTAGCGCTGATATTTATTGAGTCGTCTGCCACAAAGCGAAGTTCGGGCACCTTGCGAAGCTTAAGTCTGGCTCCGAGTTCGCGTCTGAGGAAACCCGATGCTCCCTTTAATGCCTTAACCGAGGCTACGGTTGTTTCGTAGCCCTCTATGGCACTAACGTATATTGTGGCATAGGAAAGGTCGCCCGAGACGTCAACCTTTATAATACTTAAAAGTTTGCTTACTCTCGGGTCCTTAACTTCCCTTAAAAGCTCTGAAAGAGCAACTTTTATATCTGAGGTTATGCGATTGATTTTAAATCCGGCCATTAGTCTCTATACTCCTCCATAATAAAGGCTTCGAATATATCTCCCTCTTTAATGTCGGCGAATTTCTCAAGACCGATACCGCATTCGTATCCTTGAGCCACTTCCTTAACGTCATCCTTAAAGCGACGGAGCGAATCAATCTTGTCTTCGCAAACAACAATACCGTCACGAACAAGGCGGATTTCACAGTTACGGCTAACCTTACCGTTTGTTACATAACAACCTGCAATGGTACCAACG
>JAZOQF010000059.1:0-8152 GCA_045655905.1 Acutalibacteraceae bacterium
GGATATGTCACAAGCCTTGAGATTGATGTTTTACAGGTCAATATGCTTAAAAGCAGAATTTCGGAAGAAATGTCACGTTTAATCGCGAAGAAAGAACGTTACGATATGGGCATACCAATAGGTTCTTTTATTGGAAATAGCTATACTAACGGCTTTGGGCCTGATATAAATTTCAAAATGCAGATAACAACCACCTGTTATGTTGATTTTAGTCACGAGTTTAAATCTGCTGGGATAAATCAGGTTTTACATATTGTTAATGTTGATATTGACATAAAGGGTAGTTTTGTTGTGATAGGGTATAATAGACATATTAGCGCTAGCACTACGGCGATTGCTGCACAGACGGTTATCGTTGGCAAAACACCCGAAGCGTTTACAAATGTTCTTGAAAACCCTACGGATAATACGGGTGGACTTATAAATGATTACGGAGCAATAGCAGAATAAAGGAGAAAATTATGGATTTAGCTACAGCTAAGCTTAGAATTGATGAACTCAGTGCGCAACTTAAATACCACAATAAAAAGTATTATATTGATGATTCTCCCGAAATTGAGGATTTCGAGTATGATGCAATGCTTCGTGAACTCGAAGATTTGGAAAAGGAATACCCTCAGTTTTTAATGCCCGATTCTCCGACGCAAAACGTGGGTGGGGCTGCTAACCGTCTGTTTTCTGAGGTTGTACATTCGGTTAAAATGGAAAGTTTGCAGGATGTATTTAATTTTGATGAGCTTAAAAACTTTGCTGAGAAAATCGACCTTGGCAAAACTTCATTTTCTGTTGAGCCTAAAATTGACGGTTTGTCGGTTTCTCTCGAGTATAAAGACGGTTTGTTTTTCAGAGGTTCGACCCGTGGCGACGGAGTTGTGGGGGAGGATGTAACTGCAAATCTTCTGCAAATAAAGGATATACCTAAGGCTATTTCATTCGAGGGCGAGCTCGAGGTGAGAGGCGAGGTATATATGCCTAAATCAAGTTTTTTAAAGCTTTTGAAAAGGCAAGAACTTACCGGTGAACAACCAGCGAAAAACCCAAGAAATGCGGCTGCAGGCTCTTTAAGACAAAAGAATTCAAAGGTTACTGCCGAACGTGAGCTTAGTATATTTATTTTTAATATTCAGCGGATTGACGGTCGAGAGTTTAGTTCTCATATTGAGTCTCTAGATTTCTTGAAAGGTTTGGGATTTCCAACACTACCTTTTTATACAAAATGTTCTAATATCGATGATGTGATTCGGGAAATCGAGCGTATTGGTGACAACCGAGGAAATTTGGAGTTTGATATCGACGGTGCAGTTGTAAAGGTTGATAATCTCAGCTATCGTGATGATTTAGGCAGCACATCGAAATTCCCTAAATGGGCAGTAGCTTATAAATATCCACCCGAGGAAAAGGAAACAGTATTAAAGGATATAGAAATCAATGTTGGCAGAACAGGTGCTCTAACACCGACAGCAATTTTTGATACAATTACCTTAGCGGGCACATCAGTTTCTCGTGCAACACTTCATAATGAAGATTTTATAAATTCTAAAGGCATTGGAATAGGGGATACTATCGTAGTGCGGAAAGCGGGTGATATTATACCTGAAGTTTTATCTGTTTCAAAACATGCTGAAAATTCTCAAATTTTCCAAATGCCAAAGGTTTGTCCTTCTTGTGGTTCGCCCGTTTTTAGGGAGGAAAACGAGGCGGTCATTCGTTGCACTAATGCTGAATGTCCGGCACAGATACTAAGGCATTTGATTCATTTCACATCACGAGATGCTATGGATATTGAAGGATTAGGCCCTGCTGTTTTAGAGCAACTGCTTGATGCAGGTTTAATTACAAATATAGTTGACCTTTATTCATTAGATTTTGATAAGGTTAAGGCACTCGAAAGAACAGGTGAAAAATCTGCTGAGAATTTAAAAACTTCCATAGAAAACTCTAAAAAACAAGATGTTTCGAAATTAATTTTTGCATTTGGCATTCGCCATATAGGTGCTAAAGCTGCGGCTTTAATGGCGGAACATTTTGGTGATATAGATGCAATATTAAATGCAACAGTAGAGGATTTTGAAGCGATTGAGGGATTTGGTCATATTTTAGCCGAATCTGCTGCAGAGTTTTTTGCTTTGGAAGATTCTAAAAATATGATTGAAAGCCTAAAACTCAAAGGTCTTAATATGAAATCCTTGAAAACTGTAGAGGATGCTCGGTTTAAGGGATTGACATTCGTTTTAACAGGCACGCTGCCCACTTTAAAAAGAAACCAAGCGGCTGAAATTATTGAAAGTTTTGGTGGTAAAACATCTTCTTCTGTTTCCAAGAAAACCGACTACGTTTTAGCAGGTGAAGAGGCTGGAAGTAAACTCACTAAGGCGCAAGATTTAGGTATTAAAATAATTACTGAAGAAGAATTTTTGCAGATGACCAAATAAGTCTTGACAATTATATTTATTAGGAATAAAATATTAATGTCTTCGGGGCGAGGTGCAATTCCTCACCGGTGGTAAAGCCCACGAACCAAGAATAACTTGGTTGATTTGGTGAAATTCCAAAGCCGACGGTATAGTCCGGATGAAAGAAGATAAATACGGTATTATTGTATTTTAAGCCCCTTTTTTAAGGGGCTTTTATTTTTTGGAGGCAGATTATGAAAACTAAACAAAATCTCAAAAAAATCACTGTTACAGCATTGTTTTGCGCAATAGCTTTTTTAATGACATTTATATTTAGATTTAAGGTGAGTTTCTTAACCTTTGATTTTAAGGATGCGGTGATTTCAATAGTATCTTTACTTTATGGTCCTCTTTATGGAATTGCAAGTGCAGGTATAGTTGCGTTTTTGGAATTTTTATCTGTTAGTGACACAGGTGTCTATGGACTTATTATGAATTTTATTTCAAGTTCTGTGTTTGCTCTTTCTTGCGGTTTGGTTTATAAGCTAAAAAGAAGTTTTTCGGGTGCGATATTTGCTGTTGTGACGGCAGTTATCAGTGTGACCGTTGTTATGATGGTTGCAAATATTTTTATAACACCGTATTATATGGGCGTTGCAAGGGCTGATGTTTTGGGGCTTATACCTGTATTGCTCTTTCCGTTTAATCTTTGCAAATCAATTGTAAATGCTGCCGCTGTGTTGATAATCTATAAACCTGTTACTAATCCTTTGAAAAAACTCGGTCTTATTGAAATAAAAGCACCGTATAAATCATTTAGCAAAAAATCTGTTATCTTAATTATAGTTTCAATTATTGTTTTGTTCTCGGCAATATTGTTTGTGATTTTCGAAATGGGCGGAAGTGTCAGCTTCTTGAAATAAAAAGTTATTAGTTTTCAGCAGTAAAAAGTTGACAAAAATTGTCGCTGAGGGTATAATTAACTGTATGTATAGGAGGTTTGAAATGGACAAGATTTTTGACGTGTTTGGTAGCAACGTTTTTAATGACGCTGTCATGAAAGAACGTTTACCTGAGGATACATATAACATTTTAAAATCCACAATCAAAGAGGGTAAAGGTATTGATAGCAGTATAGCAGACACAGTAGCTTCTGCTATGAAAGAGTGGGCAATCGAAAATGGTGCCACTCACTATACTCATTGGTTCCAACCTTTAACGGGAATTACTGCTGAAAAGCACGATAGTTTCATTTCTCCTACAGATGACGGTGGTATATTATTAGAATTTTCAGGCAAGGAACTTATAAAGGGTGAACCTGATGCGTCTTCCTTTCCGTCTGGTGGCTTACGAGCCACATTTGAAGCAAGAGGTTATACTGCTTGGGACCCGAGTTCCTATGCTTTTATAAAAGATAAAACCCTGTGTATTCCTACAGCTTTCTGTTCATATACTGGTGAAGCACTTGACCAAAAAACCCCTTTACTTCGCAGTATGGAGGCTATTAATAAACAAGCGCTAAGAATTGTTAAATTGTTTGGACACAATGATGTCAAGCGTGTTAATGTAACAGTAGGTCCGGAACAGGAATATTTTTTGGTTGATAAGACTCTTTATGATAAACGTCCCGACTTAATTTTTTGTGGTAGAACATTAATTGGTTCAATGCCTCCAAAAGGTCAGGAAATGGATGATCATTATTTTGGAGTTTTGAAACCAAGAGTTGCTGAATTTATGCGTGAACTTGACGTAGAACTTTGGAAATTAGGAGTTCTCGCTAAGACAGAGCATAATGAGGCAGCACCTGCACAACACGAATTGGCTCCTATTTTCACTACAATTAACATTGCTGCTGACCATAATCAGCTTACAATGGAAATGATGAAAAAAATCGCACAAAAGCACGGTCTTGTATGTCTTTTGCACGAAAAACCTTATAACGGTGTGAACGGTAGTGGTAAACATAATAACTGGTCGCTGTCAACTGATACGGGAATCAACCTTTTAAAACCGGGTAAAACTCCGGAAAACAATCCGCTATTTTTGCTCACATTGGCCGCAGTTATTAGAGCTGTTGATTTGCATCAGGAACTTTTAAGAATATCGGTAGCTACTGCAGGCAACGACCATCGTTTAGGTGCTAATGAAGCTCCACCTGCTATTCTTTCAATCTTCCTTGGTGAAGAACTTGAGGATATTTTAGAATCGATTGCCAAAGGCACTCATCACGACAATGTTAATAATATCAAAATGAATATGGGTGCTGATATTATCCCTGCAATTAAAAAGGATAATACCGACCGCAATCGTACTTCTCCTTTTGCTTTCACAGGAAATAAATTTGAGTTTAGAATGTTAGGCTCGGCTTCTTCAATATCAGACACCAATGTTATGCTAAATACTATGGTAGCCGATGTGTTTGATGAATTTGCAAATCGCCTTGAAAATGCTGATGATTTTATGAGCGAAGTAAATGAAATCATAAAAGACACTATGAATTCACATCGACGCATCATTTTTAATGGTGATGGATATTCTGAAGAGTGGCAAGCAGAGGCAGAAAAGAGGGGACTTTTAAACCTTCGCAGCACAGTTGATGCTTTACCTTTGCTTAAATCTGAGAAAAATATTAAACTCTTTGAAAAACACGGCGTATTTTCTGAGTCTGAAATCAATTCAAGAGTTGATATAATTTTAGAAAACTATACTAAAATTCTTCATATTGAGGCGTTAACCCTTATCGATATGATGAACAGGGAAGTAGTGCCCGCAGTTTCTTCTTATACCGATTCTTTATGTCAAACACTTCTTAATAAGAATAAAATCGGCGGAGTGAACAGCGAAGTCGAGCGTGAACTCATTTCTCGACTTGCTGCGGCCCAGACGCAGATTTTCACACTTACAAATGAACTAAAAATGGCAGTTGCTACTTCTGAAAAAACATCTGATATTTTTGAAAAAGCTGCTATTTATCACGATACGATTTTGAAACTTATGGAAGATATAAGGAAATATGCTGATAGTGCCGAATGTGTGGTACCCTCACATTTGTGGCCGTATCCAAGCTATGGAGATTTACTGTTTAAGATTTAATGTGTTACACCAAAAAAAAATAACCCCACTTTTGTGGGGTTATTTTTTATTAAAACAGTATTTAAAAGAGTCGGTCGATAAGCCGAGTTCTGTCGTGGACGGTTATCTATCTAGGTGACGGATTGCTCCGACACTCAAGCCGCTTTTCGTAGCACATCGGGCAAATGTATAGCTACATTTAGCGTTGCTCCAAATAGGGTTTACAGTATCACGATGTTCCCATGTGATAGGTGAGCTCTTACCTCGCCTTTCCACCCTTACCTTGAAAATCAAGGCGGTATATCTCTGTTGCACTTTCCCTAAGGTCACCCTCGGCGGCCGTTAGCCGCTATTCTGCCCTATGGGGCTCGGACTTTCCTCAAAGTATAAAACTTCGCAACCGTCTAACCGACTCTTTTAGTATAATACCATAAAACACTTAATGTGTCAAAAGATAATTTTAAGAATAAACTGTAATATAATTTTGATTTAATAGGGTGTTTTTATGGAGAAAATTAGTCAAAAATATTTTTTAGCAGCAAATTCTTGTGATGGCTTTATTTCGTATTTTAATTCTGCTTATTACCCGAAAGAGGGTTGGCAGGCATATATTATTAAGGGCGGTCCGGGAACAGGAAAATCAACATTTATGAAAAGGGTAGCGCTAGCTTCTGAAGAAAAAGGTTTCGAGGTGGAATATTGTTATTGTAGCAGTGACCCTAATTCTTTAGATGCGATAATTATACCTCATTTGAAGATTGTTATTTTGGATGGAACAGCACCTCATACTGTAGACCCAGTATATCCTGCAGTATCGGATAGAATACTTAATTTCGGCGATTTTTGGGACGAAGAATTGATTAAAAATCATACTAAAGAAATTATAAATATCACCGATGAAAACAAAGCATTACACAAAACAGCTTCAAGATATTTGGCATCTGCGGGTAGTCTTTATAAAGATAGTTATAATTGGCAGTTATCAGCAATTAACATTAACAAAACAAAAAACTTTGCCAAAAAACTTTGTGAAAAATATATTAGAAATAAAGGGCAGGGCAGCAAAGAGAATATTAGATTTTTATCGGCAATTTCACCTAAGGGTATAGTGAATTTTTCTGATTCACTTTTAAAATTTTCTGAAAAACCAATAATTATTGCGGATGATTTTGCTGCTGTTAGCAATATGATAATGAATGAGATTAGAAATTTCGCCTTAAACAACCAGCTCGATATATTAGTTTATAAGAATTCACTAATGCCGAATTTAATAGACCATATTGTAATACCTGAACTTCACTTTGTAATAGCTAGGGAAAGTAACATATGTAAAATAAATTGCGATGTAAGGCGAATTCACGCAGAAAGATTTACCGATAATGAAAAACTTAAAAGTAGGCGTTTAAAATATAACACTAAAACCGCAAATGCAATTTTAGATTCTGCAACTAATACACTCAAAAAAGCTAAAAAAACGCACGATGATTTGGAGAACTTTTATATAAAGGCAATGGATTTCAATAAACTCGAAGATTTTACTAAAGAATTTATAAATAATAAAATTTAGAAAAAGCTGTTGGGAAACCAATGGCTTTTTCGACTTTTGAAAAAGTTATTGACTTTTCCTGACCTTTCGGTTATAATTAAGGTCAGGAAAGGTTAAAATGGGTGATGAAAATGAGAATAAGTGATTTAATAACACAGGAAATTTTAAAAATGTTAAGTGAGTCCGAGGAAAATACTGCCGAAATTCAAAGAAATGAATTGGCAGGTATAATCGGTTGCGCGCCCAGCCAAATAAACTATGTTCTTTCTTCACGTTTTACTCCTGAACACGGTTATATTATCGAAAGCCGCCGTGGTGGTGGAGGATATATAAAGATTAAACGAGTAATTCTTAAACACAGTTCTGCGCTTATGCATATTATTAATTCAATTGGTGACAGAATTGATGCCTTAAGCACACGAATTGTTCTTGAAAATTGTCTTGAAACCGGTCTTATAAGTCACGAGGTTGCACGTATTATGGCGGCAGCTGTGAGCGAAAAGGTTATGCAAGAACTTCCACCCATTTTAAAAGATTCGCTTCGTGCGGCTATTTTAAAACAAATGCTACTTTCACAAATTTAAGAGGTGATTATTTATGATGTGTGAAAAATGTGGGAAATATAAAGCAACAACACATATTCGCACCATAATTAACGGTGTTATACACGAACAAAAACTATGCAGTAATTGTGCAAATGAGCAAGGATTAAATTTATCACCCCAAACCTCTCTTTCAGGAATGTTAGCTTCTATGTTAGGTGAGTTTTCTCTTGTTAATGCAAAAACCGAAAAGAAATGTCCAATATGTGGTGCATCATTTGAAAACATTGCAAAAAGCGGAAAAGCCGGATGTAGTGAATGTTATAAAACATTCAAGACAGAACTTTTGCCGTATCTAAAAAGGGTACATGGAAGTACAAAGCATATTGGAAAAATTCCAAATGAAAATGTTGTTTCATCGGGAACTGCTGATGAAACTATTTCCAAACTTAAAACTGAACTTAGCAATTTGGTTGCTGAAGAAAAGTATGAGCTCGCCGCAGTCATTCGTGACAAAATCAAGAAATTGGAGGCTGACGGTAATGAGTAATTGGTATAGTGACGCTAATACAAACTATATTGCTGTAAGTACAAGGGTT
>JAZOQF010000060.1:0-9923 GCA_045655905.1 Acutalibacteraceae bacterium
AGAACTCACAATGGAAACCAACATAGCTAAGGATTTAGATGCCGACAGTTTGGATGTTGTTGAGCTTTTAATGACTATTGAGGATGAATTTAGTATTGAAATACCTGATGAGGAAATTGATAATATTAAAACTATAGGCGATCTCACAGAGTACATTCAAAATAATATGTAAATAAAAAAAAGAGCTTGTTTGACACTTAGTCACAAGCTCTTTTTAATTATTTATTCCGTGGTGATAACCGTGGCTTTCGGCAGTTAAGGGTGCGAATGAATAACCCTGAACGATAAGGCCTTCTATTATTGTTGGCAAAGCATCAACCGTTGTGGTTTTTCCTGCGGAATCATGCATAAGAACACAAATGGAATTTTTGTTTCTGGCTCCTTTAAGAACTGAAGAAGTTATTTTCGAGGTGCTGACTTTTACAGCTGTGGCATCCTCTGAACTCACATTCCAGTCAAAATAAGTATAACCTTTTTCGGTTACCATATGAGATAGAGTGGTCATAATGCCTTTGCAATATTGTTTGCTGACCACATTACTGCTGCCTCCCGGGAAACGTAGAACTTTTGATTCTACTCCGGTCAATTCCTTGACCTTTTGTGACAAGGCGTCAAGGTCGGCAAAATAATTATCAACACTACGGTATATTTGACTGTAAACATGAGAAGAAGAGTGAAGACCTATCGTATGACCTGCGGCGTGAATTTGCTTGACATACTGTATTTTAGTTTGATCGTTGTCAACTACAAAAAATGTAGCTTTGACATTGTAACGAGTGAGAATTTTAAGGATTTTGAGGGTGTTGTCGCTCGGACCATCATCAAATGTGAGATAACAAACCTTTCCCGTTGGTTGAGGGTTTTGAGCGACGGCTGATAGGTTAGAATACTTGTTAACCGTCGCTTTTTTAGCCTTCAATTCGGTTAATTCCTTTTTTAACTGGGAATTTTCCTTTTCGAGATTATCTTTTGCTTGTTTTGTAGAGTTAAGTTCCGATTCGACTGCAGCTTTTGAGTCTTCTGCTTGTTTAATTCGTTCTTCCAAATCTGCTTTTTCTTTAGCATAAGCACTTTGGTTTTCTTTGAATTTGGCTTTAGCATCGTTTAAATCATTTGTTTTAACAACAAATCCGAATACAGATGCTCCGAGTGCTAAAACTAAAAGTATAATAATTCCAAAAAGGATGTAATCTTTGGTTTTTCTTGTCACATTTTCACCTTCTTTCACCCATATAATTTATTTTACCACAAATTCTTTTTCTAATCTATTACAAATTATTACAAATAATATGGGTTAAAAAGGTGTTGATAATTTTTTAAGTTGATGATATAATATCTTAAAATATGTTTGATTTTGAAAGGATTATTCAGATGAGTAATATTGTTATCACAAGCGACAGTACAAGTGATTTAAGTATTGAGCTTCGCGAACGCTATAATATCAGCGTAGTACCTTTGGGAGTGACCTTAGGTGACAAGGCTTATAAGGATGGTGTAGATATTACACCCGATGATATTTATGCCCACCATTCAAAAACTGGCGAGCTTCCTAAAACCACAGCGGCAAATGTGGATGAATGTATCAATTTCTTTAAAAAGTTTGCAGACGAAGGGAAAACGGTTATTCATTTCTGTCTTAGTTCTTCTATGTCGTCGACTTTTAATAACAGCCGTCTTGCTGCTATGGAGTTTGAAAATGTTTATGTTATAGACTCTAAAAACCTTTCTACAGGTGCGGGACTTTTGGTTGTAGCTGCTGCTGAAATGGCAGAGCAAGGACTTGGCGCAGAGGAAATCCTTGCTAAAATAGAGGATTTAGTTTCTAAGGTAGATGCATCTTTCGTTATTGATAATCTTGAGTATTTGCACAAGGGTGGCAGATGTTCGGCACTTGCTATGCTTGGCGCTAATATGCTCAAATTAAAGCCTTGTATAGAGGTTAAAGACGGAAGTATGGGCGTTGGTAAAAAATATCGTGGTAGATATGGCGATGTTCTTAAAACTTATGTAGATGAGCGCTTAGCGGATGTTGATAATATTGATACAAGCAGAGTGTTTGTTACACATGCAGGATGCGATGAGGAAATTGTTAATGCAGTTGTAGAACAGGTTAAGTCCAAGGGTATTTTCAAGGAAGTTTTCCTTTGCCGTGCAGGATGTACTATTTCAGCTCATTGCGGTGCTGACACACTCGGTGTGCTTTTTATAAGAAAAAATCCCATCGCATAAATTTGTAACCTAACCTTCTTTGCGGCATAGTATGTCGCAGGGGTAAAAAGTTGGGATATCCCTAAAATCGGCGGTAGAGAGTTTTCTATCTTTAAAATTACCGATATCACCCCTTTATATAAAAAGCTCTGCCAAACGGCAGAGCTTTTGGTTTTTTATGCTTTGATTTTGTTTATTGCGGTTTTTTCAAGGCGAGAAACCTGAGCTTGAGAAATGCCTATTTCTCGAGAGACCTCCATTTGAGTTTTGCCTTGCATAAAACGGAGTGATAAGATGTGTTTTTCTCTAATGTTTAGATTTTTAATTGCCTCTTTAAGTGAAATTTCATCTAACCAGTTTCGGTCATCGTTATGGTCGCCCACTTGGTCTAATACAAAAATCGTATCGACTCCGTCTGAATATATCGGGTCGTAAAGTGACATAGGGTTTACAATGCTTTCTAAAGCAATAACAACCTCGCTCTCACTCATTTCGAGTTCCTTTGCAATTTCACTTATTGTGGGTTCTTCCTGTTTTTCGGCCAGAAGACGTTCTTTGATTTGCATCGCTCTATATGCAGTATCTTTTATTGAACGGCTCACCCTTACAGAGTTGTTATCTCTTAAATAACGACGTATTTCTCCGATTATCATAGGCACTGCGTATGTGGAAAATTTTACCAGCAAGTCTGTATTGAAATTATCGATTGCTTTAATCAGACCTATACAGCCGACTTGAAACAAATCATCAAGATTTTCTCCTCTGCCTGTGAAACGCTGAATGACGCTTAAAACTAAGCGGAGATTTCCGTTTATAAGTTCCTCACGAGCGGTAGTGTTTCCTTGTTGGGCTTCTTTTATAAGAGAGATTTTCTGAGTTTCCTTTAAAAGAGGGAGTTTGGAAGTGTCCACACCGCAAATTACAACCTTGTTGTTATACATAAAAACACCTCGATAATACTTTGTAAACATTGTCTTTGTTAAAAGTATTTACCGGGGTGTTTGTTTTTAATCTTTAAAAATATTTTTTGTTTCGACAAATTTGACTTGAATTTTCATCTTTGTTCGGTTAAGGAACTTTTTAAAACTTTTTCTCGGTATTCCTTAGGTGTGGTATTTTCGTATTTTTTGAATAACTTTATGAAGTAGTTTAGGTCTTTGATTCCACAGATTGTGGCTATCTCCTTGATTTTCAAGTTAGAGGTAACAAGCAATTCTTTAGAATATGCAATTCTTTTTGTGTTGACATACTCGGTTAAAGTGACGCCTGTTTCCTTTTTGAAAAGACCTGAAAAATGGCCGGCGCTTATGTTGTTGAATTTTGCCAACGCTTTTAAAGAAAGGTCTTCTGAAAGATTTCTGTTAATTTTAATAATCGCTCTGTTTACTGGTACGGAATACTTGAAGTCGGAATGGGTACTCACGAGCCTACAGTAGGATACAGCGATTTCCTTTAAAATTCCTGAAAAATCAGCAAGGTGGTTTAATGCATTTATTTTAGATATAGTTCGTGAGGAAAGTGAAAATGCATCTTCGTGAGAAACCTTGGCATATTCAGCGGCTTTTTTGAGTAATGCATTAAAGCCTATAAGATAAGTTTTGATTTCAGACAAATTATGTTCATCACAGGGGAAGTGAGGTATGAAAAGGTCGAAGTTATGATATTGACCTGATTTTACAAATACAATCAGTCGATTTTCGATATTACTTAGTTTTTCGTATGGAATATTCATTTTCACACCATCCTTTTGTCCAAATATATGTATATTATAAATGCTAATTTGCGGGGAGTCAAGAGTGATGAAAATAGATATTGTTATAATTTTAACAAAGATTTTTAAATAAAATAAAAAAATTGTAAAAAGATTGTTTATTTTTTAACAAACCTATTGACATAGTATAATGTATATAATATAATGAAGTACAAATTCGAAATAATTTTTTGGAGGAAACAAAAATGGCAAGAGTTTATAATTTTAGTGCAGGCCCTTCTATGCTTCCTGAGGAAGTTTTGAAAACTGCAGCTGCAGAAATGTTGGAATATGGCGAGAGTGGACAGTCTGTTATGGAGATGTCCCATCGTTCTAAGGAGTATCAAGCAATTTTCGACGAGGCAGAGGCGAATCTTCGTGAAATAATGAATATTCCTGATAATTATGAAGTTTTATTCTTGCAGGGTGGAGCTTCTACTCAGTTTGCAATGATTCCTATGAATCTTATGACAAAAAACGGCAAGGCAGACTTTATTATCACAGGTCAGTGGGCTAACAAAGCTTACAAAGAGGCTGCACGTTACGGTAATGCTCGTGAGGTTGCATCTTCTAAGGATAAGACATTCTCTTATATTCCTAAGACCACAGCAGCAGATTTCGACCCTGAGGCTGACTATGTACATATTTGTATGAACAATACTATCTACGGTACAAAGTATAATACACTACCGGAAACCGGTGATGTACCGCTTGTTGCTGATATTTCAAGCTGTATCTTATCTGAGCCTATAGATGTTTCTAAGTTTGGTATGCTTTATGCAGGTGCTCAGAAGAACGTTGCTCCTGCAGGTGTTACCATTGTTATCATTCGCAAGGATTTAATTGGCAATGCAATGGATATCACACCTACAATGCTTAACTATGTAACCCATGCAGAAAACGGTTCTATGTTTAATACACCTCCTTGCTACACCATTTATATTGCAGGTCTTACCTTTAAGTGGATTAAGAAAATGGGCGGCTTAGAGGCAATGAAAGAATTGAATGAGAAAAAGGCTAAAATTCTTTACGATTTCCTTGATAATTCTAAATTGTTCAAAGGTACTGTAGTACCTGAGGACCGCTCACTTATGAACGTTCCTTTTGTTACGGGCGATGATGAGTTGGATGCTAAGTTTGTAGCTGAGTCTAAGAAGGCAGGCTTTGTTAACCTTAAGGGTCACCGTTCTGTTGGCGGTATGCGTGCTTCTATCTACAACGCAATGCCTATCGATGGTGTTGAAAAGTTGGTAGAGTTTATGAAGAAGTTTGAGGAGGAAAATGCATAATGTTTAAGATTAAAACTTACAATAAAATTTCCAAAAGCGGTTTGGAAGTATTTGATGATAAGTATACTATCGGTGATGAGGTAGATAATGCTGATGGTGCCATAGTTCGTTCTGCAGCTTTACACGATGAGGTTTTCCCTGAGAGTTTACAGGCGATTGCTCGTGCGGGTGCTGGTACTAATAATATCCCGATTGAAAAGTGCAGCGAGCAGGGAATAGTGGTTTTCAACACCCCCGGTGCTAACGCTAACGCTGTTAAGGAACTTGTAATTGCAGGTCTTCTCATTTCTTCACGTCGTGTAATTTCAGGTATCGAGTGGGCTAAAACCTTAAAGGGTGAGGGCGACGCTGTAGGCAAGCTTGTTGAAAAAGGAAAAGGTGCTTTTGCAGGTCCTGAAATCAAGGGTAAAAAGCTTGGTGTTATCGGTCTTGGAGCTATCGGTGTTATGGTTGCAAATGCTGCTAACCATCTTGGAATGACCGTTTACGGTTACGACCCTTATTTATCTGTTAAATCTGCTTGGAACTTAAATCACAACGCAGTATATATTAACGATATTAACGAAATTTTCGCTAACTGCGATTATATCTCTGTTCATGTGCCTCTAACCGATTCTACTAAGAACCTCATTAATGCTGACACTATTGCTAAGTGCAAGGACGGAGTTAGAATTCTTAACTTCTCTCGCGCAGCTTTGGTTAACGATGCTGATTTGAAAGCAGCGTTAGAATCGGGTAAGGTTGCAGCTTACGTAACAGATTTCCCGACCGACGATGTATTGGGTGTAGATGGTGTTATTGCTATCCCTCACCTTGGCGCATCAACTCCTGAGTCGGAAGACAATTGTGCATCTATGGCAGCTAAGGAACTTATGGATTACATTGAAAATGGTAACATCGTAAACTCTGTAAATCTTCCTGAAGTTACAATGCCAAGAAGCGGTGAAAACAGATTCTGTGTTATTCATAAAAACATTCCAACCATTCTAAATCAGATTACAGGTATTATTTCTGATGACGGTGTGAATATTGAAAACCTTTTGAATAAATCTCGTGGCGATTATGCTTACACTATGATAGATACAGGTGCGGCTGATATTGATGCTGTATCTGCTGAAATCAAGGGTATTGATGGTGTAATTAAAGTAAGAGCTATTTAATTTAGAAATTCAATAAAAAAAGCTGTACGAAAATTTTCGTACAGCTTTTTTTAGTTTTATTATACTATTGATTTTATCCAACCGAGAATAGTGAAGTTATCGGCAAATTGGAAGTTCAAAATACCTATAATGAAGATGGCAATGATTATTACCGGAAGAACATAGGTGAGATAGCCTTTAAGCCAACGTGGCATCTTAAGACCTTTGCCGGCATTTGCTTCGTTAAGGAAGTTATCAAATCCCCAACCTTTTTTGCTAACACAGAAAAGAACGTAGAGTAACGCGCCTAAGGGTAGACAACAGTTAGATACTAAGAAGTCTTCTAAATCTAAAACGCCCGAACCCGAAGCAAAGGGGACGAAATTTGATAAAAGGTTGAAACCAAGCGCACAAGGAACGGAAAGAACTAAAACCAAAGCACCTGCTATGATACATCCTTTTCGGCGACTCCAACCGGTGATTTCTCTAAGCATTGCTAAAATGTTTTCAAAAACAGCAATGATGGTTGACATTGCAGCAAAGAACATAAATAAGAAGAACAAACTGCCCCACCAACGGCCTCCGGGCATATTGTTAAATACCGAAGCCATAGATTGGAATAGAAGGGCGGGACCCGCACCAACCTCAATATTATAGGTAAAACAAGCAGGGAAAATAATAAGACCTGCCATTATGGCAACAAAGGTATCAAGACCTAAAATGTTAAGCGACTCGCCCATTAGTGAACGCTCTTTGCCGATGTAACTACCAAAAATAGCCATAGAGCCAATACCTAAGCTCAAAGTAAAGAATGCTTGATTCATTGCTCCTACTATAACATTTCCGTTTATCTTGGAAAGGTCGGGTTTAAGATAGAAAGCAAGGCCTTCTTTTGCACCGTCAAGTGTGAAACTGTTAATTGCAAGGATAATCATAAGACCGAGCAAGGCCAACATCATATATTTTGTGACGCCCTCAACACCCTTTTGAAGACCAAAAGACAGAATCAAAAATCCTACTACAACGACAATAGCCATAAAGCCGACCATAATAAGTGGACTGCTTAACATATTGCCGAACTGCGCAGCCGAAGCTTCTGCAGAAAGACTTGTCATATCGCCTTTAAGGAATTTGACAAAGTAGTACAGCATCCAACCAGTAACAGATGTGTAGAACATCATTAAAAGGAAATTAGCAATCAAAGCCATTTTTCCGTGCCAATGCCATTTCTGACCGGGTTTTTGCAACTTGTGATGAATGCGTATGGGACTTGCCTGACTGGCACGACCTAAGGAAAACTCCATTACCATAACGGGCAATCCTAAAACAAGCAAGCAAATCAAGTAAATAAGTACAAATGCACCGCCACCGTACTGACCTGCCATCCACGGGAATTTCCATACGTTTCCGCAACCAATAGCGCAGCCTGCGCTGAGAAGAATGAAGCCTAAACGACTCCCTAATTTTTCACGTTCCATAATTTTCTCCTATCGGTAAATTAAAATATAATATAATATAATTATAAACCAATAGAGATTATTGTCAATGAAGAAATTTAATATTGTTTACCAAAAGTTCACATATTAAGGGATAAAAAGAAATAAAATAGATTTAAGATATAAACACAAGGGAAGTGTTTCGATGGAAAATGAAAACAAAAACTTAAAGGGCGAATTAAGCGGTTTTGATTTTGTAGGCAACAATGAAGTATCAGAGCCAGAAAATGATGGCTTTTATGTAAAACAAAAAGAGGATATTATACAAGACGAGGTTTTTGAGCCTGCTCCCAAATGGGATGAGCCTATATACACTGTACCCGAAAACAATTTCACACCACCTATTTTTAAAGAGCCTAAAAGAAAAAAACGTTACGGCGCAGGGGTTGTGGTTTTGGCCTCGATTTTAGCTGCAATCATAGGTGCTGCAAGCAGCGTGGCGGTTGTGTTGCCGTTGCTGATGGATGATACGAATTCGGCAGGTCAAACTGGTGAGACAGTCCTTAATAAGTTAAACATCAATGTAGATGAAACAGCGCAGAATATCGTCGAGGCTGTGGCTCAAAAGGTAACACCAAGTGTTGTAGGAATTAGAACTACAACATCTGTTATGAGCTTTTTCGGTGGTACACAGGAGTCTTCAGGTGACGGAAGCGGAGTTATATATTCCTCAAACGGCTATATTATCACTAATTATCACGTAATATCAGGCGCTATTGGCGGAAATAATTCAAAGATTATGGTATATCTTGACTCTGCCGATTCAGAGGGGTACAATGCAACGGTTGTGGGATATAACATTTCTTCAGACCTTGCAGTAATTAAAATCGATGCTAAAAATTTGCCTGCAATAGAAATAGCAGACTCGAGCAAATTAAAGGTTGGTCAATATGTTATAACAGTCGGAAATCCCGGTGGTCTTGAATTTATGGACAGTGTAACCTATGGTGTTGTTAGCGGCCTTGACCGTGTGGTTTCTACCGATTCAGATGTTAAACTCATTCAAACTGATGCGGCTATTAACCCGGGAAATTCAGGCGGTGCACTTGTGAATTCAAAGGGTGAGTTGGTAGGAATTAACTCTTCCAAAATCGTGTCTGAACAGTTTGAGGGCATGGGTTTTGCTATTCCATCAAATACAGTAAAGGAAATATGCGAGGGTATCATCGAAAGAGAAAATTCTCCCGAGCCGTATGTTGGCATTACCATAAGTGAGAGATATACTGCCGAAGTATTGAATTACTATGGTTATCCAAACGGAGCAGTAGTACTGAGCGTTGCCGAGGGCAGTCCTGCATATAAGGTTGGTATTAAAAAGGGTGATATTATTACTGAATATAACGGTAAAAAGATTTCTGAATATCAAATTCTTGAAAATGAAATTATGAATTCCAAACCTGGTGACAATGTGAAAATGGGCGTATATCGTAGTGGGAGAAACTATGAAATTGAAATTACGGTAGGCTCGAATAACGCAGTAGACTAAAAAAAGAAAAAGCGGTGTAGAAGATTTTCTACACCGCTTTTTTAGATATGCTTATAACTGCTCAAACATATCGGCAAGTTTTCTTGCACTTTCTTTTAACTTTACTATTCCATCAAAAACATTATCCTTATTATAATCATTTAAAAAGGAACTGGCTTCTAAAGTAAAATAACCATCGTAATTGATTTGCTTCAGCGCTTTTACAATTCCATCAAAATCCATATCCATTGAAAATGGAATTTGATGACTGTCGTTCAAGCGGTTATTATCATGAATATGCAGAGCTTTAATACGATGACCAAGAGTTTTAATCATATTAGCAGCTCCATCCCCCGAACCGCGCATTTCTGCGTGTCCTAAATCAAGACAAGCAACAAAGAAATCATCGTTTATAACATCTATATGCTTCTTAAAATCTTCGCCTGTGGCACAAGCGGCAAAAGAAGACTGATTTTTAACACTGTCCCAATTCCACATATTTTCGGTTGCGATTTTCACACCATAGCTTTTGGCAAATGGCAGAAGTTCGGCATACATCTCAGCGTTTTCTTCGGC
>JAZOQF010000061.1:0-6452 GCA_045655905.1 Acutalibacteraceae bacterium
TGTCAGCCTTTCAATTTCACCAGGCTCAAAACAGGTATTATCAATGCTTTCAAGCAGTGGGGCATTAACCGATATTTTAGCAAGCGGTGCCCGTCTTTTGGAATGTGCTTGCGGACCTTGTATCGGAATGGGCTTCTCCCCTAATTCTGCAGGTGTGTCGCTTAGAACATTTAACCGCAACTTTGAGGGCAGAAGCGGTACTGCCGACGGTCAGGTTTACTTGGTATCCCCTGAAACAGCTGTTGCTGCTGCAATTACAGGATATATTACAGACCCACGTGAGCTCGGTAAAATGCCTGAAATCACAATGCCTGACACCTTTAAAATTGACGACAGCGCTGTTATTCCACCGGCTAGTGAAGAAGAGGCTGAAAGCATCGAAATTTTGAGAGGTCCTAACATTAAACCTTTCCCCACCGAAATCCCTCAGGAAGACAGTCTTACAGCCGAGTTGGCACTCAAAGTCGGTGACAATATTACAACCGACCATATTATGCCAGCAGGCGCCAAGATTCTTCCCTATCGTTCTAATATTCCTCATTTGTCACAGTTCTGCTTTGGCGTTTGCGACACCTCATTCCCCGCTCGTGCAAAAGAACTCGGCAGAAGCATTATCGTGGGTGGAGCTAACTACGGTCAAGGCTCATCCCGTGAACACGCAGCGTTAGTTCCTATGTATTTGGGTGTGCGTGCCGTAATTACCAAAAGTTTTGCAAGAATTCACGTTGCAAACCTTATAAATGCAGGAATTATGCCATTGACTTTTAAGAACGCAGACGATTACGATAAACTCAATCAAGGAGACAAGCTCACCCTTTCAAACGTATTCGAGGGAATGGACAAGGGCGAAATCATACTCAAAAATGAAACTACAGGCGAAAGCTTTGTTCTTGTCGGCTGTTTTACCGAACGTCAAAAGGCAATACTAAAGGCCGGCGGTCTTCTTTCCTACACAAAGAAAGGTGAATAATCATGGAGAATTATATTAACTCTGCAGTCGAGCAGTTTAAAACGCTTTTAACCGAGCAAATTGCTCGTCAACAAAAAATGGAGGCAGATACTGCCTACACCGATTATAAAAAGCTTGACAAAATCGTTATCGGTATCTGTGGCGGTGACGGTATAGGCCCGATTATTTCACGTGAAAGTGACCGACTTTTGCAGTTTATTTTGAAGGATGAAATTGCAAACGGCAAAGTTGAACTTAGAACTATCGAGGGACTAACCATTGAAAACAGAATTGCTAAAAACAAGGCTATTCCTGATGATGTTTTAGCCGAAATCAAGGCTTGTAATGTTATATTAAAGGCTCCTACCACCACCTTAAAGGGCGGAACACTTGAAAGTGCAAACGTTGCGATGAGACGAGAGCTTGACCTCTATGCAAACGTGCGTCCTGTGAGTGTACCTGAAGAAAATATTGACTGGACCTTCTTCCGTGAAAATACCGAAGGAGAATACGTTTTAGGCTCACGTGGTGTTGAAATTCCCGACACTCTGGCATTTGATTTTAAAGTTACAACAAATGCAGGCACCCGCAGAATTGCAAAAGCTGCTTTTGAATATGCTAAAAACAACGGCAAAACCAAGGTTGCTATCGTTACTAAAGCGAATATAATGAAAAAGACCGACGGTAAATTTTCACAGATATGCCATGAGGTAGCAAAGGATTACCCCGGTATTGAGGTTGATGAATGGTATATCGATATTATGACTGCAAATCTTGTTAACAAGGATATTCGCTCCGATTTCCAAGTAGTTTTGCTCCCCAACCTCTATGGCGATATTATCACAGATGAGGCAGCTCAAATTCAGGGTGGCGTAGGAACAGCAGGAAGTGCTAATATCGGTGATGTTTATGCTATGTTCGAGCCAATTCATGGTTCTGCACCAAGAATGATTGAGGCAGGCATTGGCGAGTACGCAAACCCAACAAGTATTTTTAAGGCTGTTGAGATGTTGCTCCGTCATATCGGCTTTAATGCAAAGGCCGACAAGCTAAACAAGGCATTAAATATTTGCACCGAAACAGAAAAGCGTGTTGTAGTTACAGGTGACACAGACGGTGCTACTTGTAAAGAATTCGGCGATTATTTAATGGAAACAATTGAAAAGATATAAAAAATAACCCCATTTGGGGTTATTTTTTTGCATTTAATGTTGAACTCAAAAGAAAAATGAGTTATAATATATAAAAATCGAGAAAGGAGAAAATGCCGTGAAAAAACTACTGTTTTGTGACCTTGACGGAACGCTGTTGCCACGTGGTGAAAAAAGTGTATCTCGTGACGTTTTAGCACAAATCGACCGATTTGTAAGCAAGGGTAATATTTTTGCTGTTGCAAGTGGAAGAAGTTACTCTGAACTTTTCTCACTTTTAGCACCCGTTTCACAAAAAATAGTTTTTGTTTGTCTTGACGGAGCAATCGCATTCTATAAAAATTGCGTTATTTACAAAAAACCACTTTGCAAAATAGAAGCCGGCAAACTTTCTCCTCACCCTATAAACGCTACTGTTTTTGGAAGAACCAAGACAATTACTTTTGGTGAAAACACAACAGATGACGAAAGAACTTGTCTTATAAACACCCTTGGCAGCGAGGTATTCAAACTTTCGGTTTTAGGCACCCCTAAAGAAAGTCAAATTGCACGTGTTTGCTACAATCGTGACGGTATTTGCGAGTATGTCAATCGCAATGCTGACAAAGGAGCCGCAGCAAAAGCAATAGCTGAAAAGTTTAGCATTTCACCCGAAAACACAATAGCAATTGGCGACGGCGAAAACGATGTACCGTTGCTTTCTGCCGTAAATAACCCATACAAAATGGCTGACTGTCATATTTCACTTAAAGATTTCCCTACAAAACAGGTTACAGATATTTTAGAGTTCCTGAAAAATATATAAACGGCGTTGTGTTATTAAAATCACAACGCCATTTTTATTTACAAATATTCTCTTAAGTCAATAGCCAACTGCGCTTCAAGGTTTATAAGCCTTTTTGTTATATCCTTTGACTTTTCATCAGCAGCGGCATACTGATTCAGATACTTATTAAGCGATTTAACACCCATATTACAACCGTCAGTAATCAGGTCCGCAATGGTATTATCTGTCTCGTTCATCTGTAATTTCATTTCGGTCTTGATTTTAGCCATTTTTTCTGCAATAAAATTCGGGTCCTTGCCCTCATCTCCATATTTCCCTAACAATTCCTGAAGTTCTTTATCAAGCTTGTCGTGTTCGTCCTTACAAGCGTTAAGTAATTTTTTTAAGTTTTTGCTTTCAACGTGCTCCATCACATCTGCAATGGACTTTACACCCATTTTAATACCCGCATCACACTCACGCAAAAGTTTTATAGTATCTTTCTCTATCATAATCATCCCTCCGCTTTTTAGTATATGCACTTATCTATCAACAATACAAAAAGTTAAGAAGAGACTCTTAAGGACAGTAAAAAACTGTGCAGAGAAATCTGCACAGTTTTTTATCTCATTATGTAACAAAACAAGTAATTGAAAAAATCTTACTTAGCCCGATTAAGGTAAATCGAATTTTAAAACATAGTGCTGCGGCATTCCGTTTTTATAATGAAAATTCTGTTCCCCCTGAATCAAGGGAAGGCAATATTCGATGGCCTTCTGTGTCACATTATTGCCTGCTTCATTAATCCACTCGGTGGGGAAATATTTTACGCGATTTGCCACCTTGTCCACAGCGATATGCTCAATTCTAATATTGTAGGGACTATTTGACACCCTTTTGAAAATCATCATTTCACCTGAATGACCTTGCATCATGATATTTACTGCTGCACCACCGATGCGTTCGGCCTCGGTAATGTCTCTTTTGGAACTCAGGTGGGAAGAAGAACGCTGCATAACGTTCAATTCGATTGACCTAACCTTACAGCCCAATTCTTTTGACAATACTTTTTCCAAAGCCTTTCCTATGCCCGCAAGATGTTTGTGTCCAAAGGAATCTTGCTCGCCCGACTGAAACTGCTCACCAATCTCCTCAGGATTGAGTTCAATACCCTCCGAAACCGCAACAATGACAGCCCGGTGTTTCCTCTGCTCCTCTTTAATATCGTCCAAAAGTTGTCGGATAGAGAATTTGCGTTCAGGAAGGTATATCAGATGCGGTGCACTTTCGCCGTTAGCTCTCAAAACAGCAGACGAGGCAGTCAGCCAACCGGTATCCCTGCCCATAATCTCCACGATGGTTACAGATGGTATGGAATAAACACTGCTATCTCTGGTGATTTCCTGCATAGTGGTTGCTACGTACTTTGCAGCAGAGCCGAAACCTGGTGTATGGTCAGTCACAGGAAGGTCATTATCAATGGTTTTGGGTACTCCGATAACCGATATTTTAATACCACGCAACTTAAAGAAACTATCAAGCTTCATAACGGTATCCATAGAATCATTACCACCGATATAAAAGAAAGCAGAAATATTGTGGGCTTGCATATTTTTATAAATGGTCTCGTATACCTGCGGATTGCTTTCATAATCAGGCAACTTGTAACGGCAAGAACCCAATAGTGTAGCGGGAGTCTGACGAATCAACTCAACATCAATATCTTCTGTAATGGTAGCGCTTAAATCAACCAAGTTATTATATATAAGTCCTTCAATTCCGTTAACAGAACCATAAACCACATCGATTTCTTCGCACTTCGCCGCTTCGCAAAAAACGCCTAACATGGAAGCGTTGATGACACAAGTTGGACCGCCTGACTGTGCAACTGCAATATTCATAAAACATATACCCCTTTTTTAAGATAATAAATATTTTAAGCTATTATATATTTTTTTGAGATTGGCGCTTATACAAAACACAAACCGCCCAAATGACAAATGTTACAATGCAAAATCCCATCAAAGTCCAAAAAACATATGTCCAACCAAAATTATCAGCTATGGTGCCGAGTCCATAAGAACTGATTGTACTTCCCAGATAACAGAATCCATTTAAGATACCTGCTATCAAACCAGAATTCACCATTCCACGCATAAACAACGGGAAAATACTTGTGACCAAGCTGTTAAGGCTTGACGCAAAAAAATTAACCACAATAAGGCTCACTAGCATAAAAACTACTAATTCAAGTTTCAAACTTCCAATAATAACCCCAATGAAAACAGCAATAACGGCAAACACTACCACGCAATGGTTTATGTAGTCAGGAATTTTATTGTGGATTTTCAATGCAAATGCATTACCAAATACCGATAATACAGGCAACAATAACGTTAACAAAATTGAAAGCGAGTCGGTCATAGCAAATTCTTCTTTAAGAATCGACGGAACCCAAGTGGTCAAACCATCTTTTATAAGATTGACTCCAATCGCACAAAAACACAAAACCACAATCATCGCATAAAAGATTTTTTTGTTTATGGAATTTTCCTGCGAATTAGAATCATCATTTGTTTCTTTTTCGGGTGCGCTTTCTTCCTTCATCTCGCTTTTCGCATCTCTTACAGCCTTGTTATATAAAACAAGCCAAATAACCGAAACTACAAGCACTGCGATGGCTGCAGTATAAAAAGATAACTTAAACTTGTTGAATGCGGCAAAAAGAGAACTTAATGCGTAAATAATGAGTGTTCCTGTTGCCACAGTTGTTCCCATTACCACGCTCGATGTGCCCAAATCCTTTTTAGGCAATGATTCTGAAAGCAATCTAACAAGTGTTGGCCAAAGTGTAGATAAAACAAATCCATTAAGTAGCCACAACCATTTGATAATCACAAAATTAGTGCTTACTGCTATAATAAGATTTATAATTGCAGAGACCATTAAACTAACAAAAACCATCCACTTGATATTATATTTTTTGCAAAACAATCCGTTGAAAACTTGGCCTACACCATATGCAAAAAAGAAAAATGTCGGTGCCAAGCCAGCCTCAGCTTTGCTTATACCATAAAAATCAATAATTTGTGTGATATTAGCCGAGTAATTAACCTTTCCTAAATAGGATGTGGAATATATAAGCCATCCTAAAAAAATCAACAAAAAAGCCTGACTTTTTGTTTTATTGCTTTGAGTTTGCGCCACTTTCATACTACACTCCATTAAATAAATAACCAAATTTAGACACTATATTATATAGCAACAAATCACGTTTGTCAAGTTGCCCAATTAGACAAAACCAACAAGATTCGACTTGTCGGTTTTGGCCTGCCCGAAGGGATTTTCTTCTCTGGCTATCGAACAGTCCACCGGACTGTTCTCCCAAACTCCTTGCTCCCTTTGGTCACAGAGTTTGGAGGTCGTTTCAAATCCCTTTATTTTAAGAAAAACCAAAAATTAAAATCGACAAGGTTCAACTTGCCGGTTTTGGCCTGCCCGAAGGGATTTGAACCCCCAATCTCCAGAATCGGAATCTGTTGCGTTATCCAGTTGCGCCACGGGCAGATATTTAAAGGGCTGTAAC
>JAZOQF010000062.1:0-7372 GCA_045655905.1 Acutalibacteraceae bacterium
AAGGTAGTGCTCGGTATGTTGCCGTTACTCCTTATCAAAGAAGGACTTAAAACTCCATTTAATTTAATTTTTGGGGATAGTTTTATCGCCGACGGACTAAGATATTTTATCCTTGTGATTTTTGTAGGCTGTGTATGGCCGTTAACTTTTAAATGGTTCAATAAAATATGTCAAAAGAAAAAGGGCTGTTAAACAGCCCTTTTATTTTTTTAATCTTCGTCCTTATTTATTTTGAAATCATCGTCAAATGTAACACTATCGAAATCATCTATATCTTCATCCAAATCAAAATCTTGGAATTTGCCGTTTCTTATAAGTTTTATAATTGCCAAAACAACCAATGCCACAATTCCAACAAAAGCTACACATAGACAAACCACTATTGTTTTTGCATTTGCCGAAAGTTTGTTAAAGCGATTAACGAACTCAATGTTTGAAACTTGTGTTTGTTTTTCAGCATCTACAAGTTCGAACTCAGGACTTCTCTGAATTACATTTTCTACTGTGTCATATCTATACATATTATATTCACCGCCAAAATAGCAGTATATATAATACATATCCTTTAATACATTGTCTTCTGACTTATATGCCGATATGTTCATCTCCTGGATTTTCACCACTTTAGAGATATACTCCTCAGGAACAGTTAAATTTTCAGGTATTTCTGCCACAATATAACTGTTGCTTCCCTGTGTTATGATATACACCCTTTCAAACTTGTTCTTGTTTTCGTCATAGGTGTAAGGAACGATTTCGTCACCTTCAGCACTCTTTAGATAGAAAAGCTCATAATTTTCTTTATCATCTATTGCAACGGTTATTTCTTCATTGTTGTAAAGACGCTTGGTAACATCAAATCCTACAGGCAACTCAACGGAAGAAATATCCTTTAACACAACAAATGATGTGCCACCTATAATGGTTTCAAGAGCCGACGGCACCTCTTCTGTGCTTGATGTATCAGATTCGTCTTCTGTGCTTGATGTGCCAGATTGAACTGGAGCGCTCGATGTATTGGATTCAACCTTAGGCTCCTCAACAGCAGAACGAATGATTGTGATAGTATATGATTTTTGAGCACCGCTTGGAGCAGTAACTGTTACAACTCTAGTATTGTTGCCTACTTTTAAAGTAGCACTACCTGTCACTGCAACCTTAGCATCTGCCTCAACTGTATCAACATAAACCTTACACTCAGTAACACTATTTTTAACATTGATAGTATACTCGGTCACATTAGCCGAAAATTTAGGAGACAAACTTCCTACACTGGGTGTTAAAGACTTAAGATTAGCATTGCTTGAAAGGGTCACATCCTTCACGTTTAACGTCGCAGAAGCTGCAACGTCAGTATCAACAGGCGGAATACCTGAAGCTACCTGACCGCTTACAGAAACTGTACAAGAACCTGCCTTTTTAGCCTTGAAGACCAATGCGAATGATTTACTGCTTTCTCCGTTAAAACTTTCGCTGTCGGCTATTTGGAAACCTCCGGCTCCTCCGCTCGAGGCGCCAGAAACGTAGGTCATTACTTCCTCATTGTAGGTGCCCACGATATTTACGCCGTACATTTCAGGAGCTGCCACCGTAACTGTAACCGTAACTGTATCTGCAACAGTTGGATTTGATTTTGAAAACGTAACACTCGCACTTCCTGCTGCAAGTGTGCTTAATGTAAACATGCTAAAGCACAAGGTAAAAACAGTCGCTGCGATTAAAACTAATTTTAATATCTTTTTCATCTTTTTCATTCCTTACTTAATTGTATATTTGCCAAGTAAATGAAGTCTAACAGTTGCCATATCGCTGACAGTTATCTTGCCGTCACCATTAATATCTGCCACATCGAAAATGTCTCCGCTAATCGTATATTTGCCAAGCAAATGAAGTCGTATAGTTGCCATATCGCTGACGGTTATCTTGCCGTCATTATTTATATCACCCTTGACCTTAACCGGAGCAGTTTCAGTTTCACCAAAAACATTTGCATTGCCTTTATTTATGTAAAGGGTGCAATTTTGGTTTGCGTTGACATTTATAGTATAATCATTATCATATCCGGACTGAGAACGCACCTTCAAAACAACTGTGTTGTTACCCGCTACTAAAGCATATTCAAGAGCACAGTTGATATATGCTGTATCGGGAATGGTAACATCAATGATTGTATCTCCCGTTACACGTAAATCGTAATTATAAGTATATCTGTAAAACGATGGTGTAAGACCGCTGACCGAAATATTGTCGAAATAATAGTTGTTCTGCGTATTGTTTTCAACCGGTTTCGCAACTGCCGTATCGGGCATACCTTCAAAATAAGGGATTCTAAAAACTAAGGTAATATTATTTTTGTTTGCATAATGTTTTTGAAGCAAAACGCCCTTATTTCTTGCATCATGAACCGCCTGTGCATACTGATGCGAACCATCGCCGTGAACATCGAAATCTTGATGATAGTACGTATCCTGCCCAACATTTATATAATTCTGTGCTAATTGCGTAGCACCACCGACAATAGACTTTTCTTTTGTATTCCAACCGCAATTTTTTGCATATTTGAGTCCATTTTCTATTACAGCCGTATTTGTACTGCCACTCGCTTTCCAGTTGAAGAAATTGTAATAACCTTTGTAAATTCCTCCGGCGCCTGTATAATTACCAGAAACCAGTGGGAGTGTACCGTCTCTTCCTTGCTCTTGCAATATTTTAGAGGCTATAATATAAGGGCTGACTCCCGACTCCTTACCCGCCTTTAAAATAATTTTTATATATTCATCGGTATACAAAAAAGAACCGGTTACAATACTTTTAAGTTCGGCTTCAGTGTACGTGGCATTGCCGTAACTTTGCATAAGGAACATATAAATTTCACTTGAGTTAAGGAAATTTCTTGGGTCCATATAATACTGTATTACCTCTTTCGAGGCTCCTGTCCAACCACCATTTTGGTCTATCCACTCACCCGTAGTCCAATCATAGGCACCTTTTCCCATGGACCTCCAAGAAACAGGATGATACTTTAACTGCACCTGTTTTTTCATTCCAAGTTGCTGTGAAACAGCATCCGAAAAAGTGTTCTTGACCTTATCGGCAAGAAACTGCCAGTTAGGATACTGAGCATGCAACTCCCTTAAATACGGCTTATAGTTTTCCGGGAAAGCTTCTATTTGAGTTTCAAAAGATTGGTTATACTCGTATTGCGGAATTTCATTTATGTAAATACTTGAAACCCAACCGGTAATTTCATTATAGGTAATATTAAACCACAGCGAAGAACTTGTGCCGTCGGTTACGGTTTCTCCTTCCTTTTCGCTGTTAATTTGAACCGTAGCGCCGGATTTCACCTCTCCTAAAATTTTTCCGGTCTTTGTATTTGGTAATGACCTTATTCTCAAAACATCCGCCACAACTGTACCTTTTCTTGTCGCCGCAGAAACATTAAAGGAAAATTGAACAAAGATGGCAGATATTAATATTGATAAAATTAGTATAAACGAGAGTGTTTTTTTAATATGTGTCATACCGTTTTCCTTTCTGTCAGATTGTGCCGCATTTTGCAATATACAAACCAATTATACTATTTATGTTAGTCACTGTCAACTTTTTAAGGTGCAATTTTAACAAGTAATTTTTAACATGGAAAAACTCTCCTAAAAGGAGAGTTTTGCTATTTTTCTATATACTTTTCAGCAAAGTTTTTAATAGCCAAAAAGGTCTCTTTGCTAATGTGATGTTCAATTTTGCAAGCGTCCTTTGAAGCCGTTTCCTTTTCAACACCGATTTTTTCTAAAAATGTGGTGAGCAAGGTATGTCTTTCAAACATAGTCTCTGCTACCGATTTGCCCTTTTCGGTCAGGTGAAGAAATCCCATTTTATCTGCAGTTATATACTCTCCTTTTTTTAAAAGACTGACAGCCCTTGAAACACTGGGCTTTGAAAAACCCATATACTCCGCCACATCAAGCGAACGCACATTATTGTGTTTTCGGGAAAGAACATATATCGTTTCTAAATACATCTCGCCTGATTCCTGCAAAGACATACTACCCCTCCTTACCACACGAGCAACAGCTCATAAAAAGTTTGTCCACATTAAGAGTTCTATGTTGCTTTTCTTTTATAAATCCAAGCTTCCCGAAAAAGCTTTCGGGTATATTTTCGCTGTAATAAGCGTCCATCACAAAACGCTCGCAACCGACATGCAAGGTACTTCTTAAAATACCGTCCGCAAGGCTTAAATCATTTAAAGGCTCGATATACCTTACAACTATTTTTTCCTTAGTTAAATCAAAAAGGCAAAAGCCTAAATCGTTATTCTTATCACTTGCTATCAAGCACAGTGAATTTTCATTTTGCTCCAAACCGCTTTCTTTATAAAGCCTTGCCGTCTTGCACCTATCTTCCAAAACAGACAGAGTAATCATTAGTTAGCCTGCCTTTCGGTATTGACATTTGTTAAATGGCGCATTTCTCTTTCGTTAAGCGGTCTCCATTTGCCTTGTGGTAACATTCCTAATTTTACACCTGCAATCTCAGTACGCTTAAGGCGAATAACCTCAAGTTCTACCTCCTCGCACATTCTTCTGATTTGACGATTCCTTCCCTCTTGAATAACGAAAATCAGAACCGTTCTGTCAGCTTTGCGTTCTGCCACAAAACAGTCACAGGGAAGTGTTTTTCTTCCGTCAAGTAAAATACCCTCACGAAGTTTTAAAAGCTTTTCATCAGCCGCATCGCCTTTAACTGTTACTCGGTAGGTCTTGTTAACATGCGCAGACGGATGAGTAAGATTATTTGCAAAGTTTCCATCATTGGTCATTATAAGCAAACCCTCCGAATTACGGTCAAGCCTGCCTACAGGGAAAACCTTAACACCCAAATCTTTAACCAAGTCGCTAACGCACTTTCTGTCAAGCTCGTCGCTAAGGGTAGTAACATATCCTCTCGGTTTGTGGAGCATAATATAAACCTTTTGGTTTACAGGCACCACAGTCTTGCCGCTGACGGTTACCTTGTCTCTTTTAGGGTCTACCTTTGCACCGATTTGGGCAACTCTGCCGTTAACCCTAACCTTTCCAAGTTCAATTAACTCCTCTGCCTTTCGGCGTGAAGCAATTCCACACTCCGAAAGATGCTTTTGCAGTCTGATTTTATTATCCTTCATTTAATTCTCCCAAATACTTGTAAAAATCTCTTTAAAACAGTTTCTAAATTCCTCAGAAAAATCTCTTTTAGCAAAAATTTTGTCTATTGTCTTTTTAGATATAATATCCTTTTTAGCGATTACATCGCCGTTTTTTAAGTAGATTATCTCCCCGATTTTTTGCCCTTTCTCAATAGGCGCATAAACAAACCGCGGAATATTTATTTGATACGAAAACCCTGCCCCATCAAGAGAGTTTACAGTAAAATCCTCAATTTCGATTTCAAGGGTCTCTCCATTTGACGATATAACCGGAATACTGTATTCCTTATTGTCGGGTGAGATTTCGGTAGTTTTTATCTGTTCTAAGCCATAGTTTAAGAGGGATGTGTGGTCTGCCCAGTCATCAGGGTCATTAAGTGTCACCGCAATCACCCGTTTACCATCACGCTCTGCAGCCGACACCAAACATCTGCCCGATTTTTTGGTAAAACCCGTTTTCACCCCGACAGCAGCGTCAAAGGTTTTAAGTAACTTGTTATGGTTTGTAAGCGTTCTTCTGTAGGGTGGGTTTCCATACTCCAAAACTGCCGATTCAGACCCCGCAGCCTCAGCAAAAAGCTCGTTTTGCATACAAACTCGTGCCAAATTCGCCAAATCCTCAGCAGTGGTATAATGCTCATTACCATCAAGCCCCGAGGGTGTTTCAAAGTGGGTATTATTAAGCCCTAACTCCACAGCTTTTTCATTCATCATTTTAACAAAGCCGTCTATCGTACCGCCTAAAGCGTAGGCGGTAACATTTGCCGCATCATTACCCGATGCCAACAGCATTCCGTAAAGCAAAGCCTTGTAGCTCACCTTGTCACCTGCGAGCAAGCCCATAGAAGAACCCTCGACACGTACCATCTCAGGTCTAACTGTAATCTGTTTATCCATTTCCCCCGTTTCGCACAAAAGCAAAGCGGTCATAATTTTGGTTGTGCTTGCCATTGGCAGTTTTTCTTTTGCGTTTTGCTCATAAATCACTTCGCCTGTATCGGCATTTATCAAAATCGCCGCTTTTGCCGAGGTTGAAACCGCTCCCACACTAATTCCGGCGATAACAACACACAATACCACACAAAAACAAACTGCTTTTTTCAAGCAAAATCACCTCACCTAATTTTATTAGGCGAGTACACTTACTTATTCCACGGGTTTCTTTTTAGGAAACAGTTCTTTTGCCTTTTCGATAATTTCGGGTGCTAAGGTCATAGCCTTTTCAAGGCTTGAAAGCTCATTATATACAGGCATCATTTTAACATTGTCACCACTAATGACCATAAACGCAATGGGAACAACCGTAACGCCTGCTCCGCCGCCACCACCAAAAAGCTGACCGCTCTTAGAGGGGAAATCGCTACCGCCCGTAGCCATACCGAAAGATACACGGGAAACGGGCACCAAGGTAATACCCCCTACCTCGATAGGTGTGCCTGTTACAACATCGGCATCAACTAAAGCTCTTAGCTTGTCCATTGTTACATCCATTATTGATTTAATGTTATTTTCGCTCATTTTCTACATTCTCCGTTATAAATTTTTTTAGAGTTCTGTATATTTTAAAGGCTGCGATTAAAAGATACACAATCTGCATTTTAACCCTTGCCTTAAAACCAAAATCAGATTTTGAGTTCTCAAAATCGGCATTAACATTGATTTCCTTAAAACCGACACTTGCCACCGAGTCAAGTATAGCCGTAACGGGATATACTGCTGAACAAACAGTTCCGTACTCAATAGCAGTCAGCGCCGCATCAGGTGTTCCAACATTAATATTAAGCCTTACATTACATATATTAATGTACCTTAAAAACCACTTTATATGTGAAAATATCGTGCCTACAAGATGCATTATCTCTTTTACAGCACCAGTAAAGCCCTTTTTGTTTTTGACCTTTGTGAAATAGGCTTTGGCGTCACGTAAAACAGACCTCTTTTTACCCTTTTGTTTGCCGTCGGTTTTTTTACCGTCACCCTTATTTTCTTTTTCAGAGTTAAAAAGGGTGATTTTTAAAAAACTCACCTTGAATTTGAAATCATCCGTATACTCCAAATCAACAACAACAGGAATAAAAAGGACACCCAAAACAATTAACAGTAATAAGGTGAAAAGATTTAAAAAAATCAATTTTCATTCTCCTCGGTTGTCATTTCAAGCTGTTCACCCACGTCGCTTACAAC
>JAZOQF010000063.1:0-18795 GCA_045655905.1 Acutalibacteraceae bacterium
CGGTATTGTTTGTACTACAATTTTCACCGACAAAAGCACTCCATCTCGCCACATCATAGGTTATACAAACGGCGAGCAAAAAGGAGTTAGCGGTATTGAAAAAGCATACGACAGCATTTTGTACTGTGAAAACGATGTTTCCATTTTTTATGCCACAGATGCTAAAGGCAAAATTTTAGAGGGAATTGACCCCGAACTTTCAAATTCCAACCATTCTCTTTCGCATTCCGTTACAACTACACTTGACATCAATATTCAAAACATTGCGGAGAATTACGCAAAAAATTTAGAAAAGGGCGCTGTTGTTGTTGCAGATGCTAAAACCTCTAAAATAAGAGCGTGCGTCAGCCGTCCCGATTTCGACCGCAATAACGTGGACATTTATTTAGAAAGTGAAAGTAAGCCCCTATTCAACCGTGCGATAAATGCCTATAATGTAGGCTCGGTTTTCAAGCCTTGTGTAGCAGCGGTTGGAATTGAAAATGGTATAGGTGATTTTTCATACACCTGTACGGGAAGTTGTGAGATTATAGACAGATTTTTTAAATGCCATAACCTAAACGGTCATGGAACACTAAATTTAAACGGCGGACTTGCCCATTCCTGTAACACCTTTTTTTACAGCCTTGCGTTTAAGACGGGAGGAGAAAAAATATTTAATCTTGCCAAAAAATTAAGTTTTGGGCAAAGTCTTAAAATCTGTGACGGAATCAGCGTAGCGACGGGAAATCTCCCCGAAAAAGAGAGCCTTGATAATATTGCACATCTTGCTAATTTCAGCATAGGTCAAGGTGAATTGTTGTTATCCCCCATTTCTATTTTAACCCTTTACTCTGCCATTGCTACAGACGGACAATATTATCTGCCCTCAATAATAGAAGAAACCCGACAAAACGGAAAAACAGAAAAATATAATATCGGAGCTCCTACAAAAGCCATTGAAAGCGAAACTGCAAAAATTTTAAGAGTTCATCTTGAAAGTGTTATAAACGAGGGAACGGGTATGAGTGCCAAGCCAAAAAACGTTTCTGCCGCAGGCAAAACCGCAACAGCCCAAACAGGAAAATACAGAAACGGAGTAGAAATCTGCGAAGGTTGGTTTTGTGGTTTTTTCCCCGCAGAAGAGCCACAGTACGTAGTTGTTGTCTTCTCAGAGGATGATAAAAAACAAACTCTTACTTGCGGTGAAATTTTCAGTAAAATAGCAGATGACATTACCGCATTAGGATATTAAAAACCACCCTTTCGGGTGGTTTTGTTTATGCCAATTCTTTGGCTAATTCTTTAATTTTAGAAATGCTTTGCTCATTTACTGCCGACATTATCTCGACTTCATTTTCGGCAAAGGTTATGTTTTTGCTTTTTTCAAACATACCTCGCATAACCTTTGCAGCGGTTGGTGCCCAAGAGCCATTTCCTATGAGGCCGATAGTTCTGTTTTGATAATTATGCTCTGTGAGATGCATAATAAACTCCTTCATAAAAGGGAAAACATCTCCGTTATATGTGGTGGTCGCAAGAACGATTTTACCGTAACGGAAAGCATCCTCGACCGCCTCTGCCATATCACATCTTGCAAGGTCGTTAACAACAACCTTACTGCAACCTAAACTTTTAAGCTCGTCAGCTAAAATTTCAACCGCTTTTTTGGTGTTACCGTAAACCGAGGTGTAAGCAATAGCAACGCCCTCACTCTCCACACCGTAAGACGACCAAATATTATAAAGGTTTAAATAATACTCAAGATTTTCGCTAAGCACAGGTCCGTGCAAAGGGCAAATTTTTTCAATTTCCAAAGCCGATGCTTTTTTTAGGAGAGCTTGAACCTGAGCACCGTATTTTCCTACAATGCCGAAATAATAGCGTCTTGCTTCACACGCCCAATCCTCGTCAACATCAAGAGCTCCGAATTTACCAAATCCATCAGCAGAAAAAAGCACCTTTTCAAGGCTATCATAGGTCACGATAACCTCGGGCCAATGCACCATTGGTGCCGTCATAAACGTAAGGGTGCGATTTCCTAAATCAAGTGTGTCTCCCTCGCCTACTACCATTCTATTATCTACATAATCATTACCGTAGAAATTTTTCATCATAGTAAAAGCTTTTGCAGAAGCAACTACAACAGCTTCAGGATATTTTTCTGTGAACTTTATAATATTCGATGAATGGTCGGGCTCCATATGTTGAACTATAAGATAATCGGGAGATTTGCCTTTTGTAGCATTATTTATGTTTTCAAGCCACTCTTCTTCAAAGCCTTTGTCGACCGTATCGAGTACCGCTATTTTTTCTCCAAAAACTACATAAGAGTTATATGCCATACCATTTGGAACGTCATACTGACCCTCAAACAGATCAATTTTGTGGTCATTTACACCTACATATTTAATAGTATCAGTAATAATCATTAAACTTTCCTCCGAGATATAAGTACACATTCATTATACATTATTATCGGTTTCTTTTCAACTTTTTATAAACTTTTCGAAGCCTTTAGAATATATTTTTTCGCCGTCTTCCAAAACCCACATTACATAGGTATTTTCCATTTTTTCAACTATAGATTTTCCTGCGTCACAGTCCATACAAAACAGCGCTGTGGATAATGCATCCGCTACTCCTGAATCAGGATTGATTACAGATACCATTTTATACCCCGTTGCAGGCATAAGGGTATCTGGGTCTATAATATGATGGTAATTCACTCCACCAACCGTGTAAAACCGCTGATATGTGCCGCTTGTAACGATACACATTTCCCCTAGTTCCAAATACTCAATATACGGGTTTTCATCATCCAAGTCGGGATTTTCAAGTCCTATCTGCCATTTTTTGCCGTCAGGACGTTTTCCTACAATTCTTATATTTCCGCCTACATTTAATAAATATCCTGTTATGCCCTCTTTTTCCATCCAAAGAGCAACCTGTTCGGTTGCATAACCTTTAGCAACTGCACCGACATCAAGTTTCATTTCACTATCGTTGATTTTTACTAAATTTCCATTTAACAAAAGGTCGTCTATATTTGTGTGTTTTATGGCATCTAAAAGCTTCTGCTCATCAGGAATCTTGGCGTTTTCAGGGTCATCAAGCCCCTCCGTTCTGCTTTCGTGCCAAAGTGACAAAACGCTTCCCATAGCAACATTAACCTGACCACTTGTCAGCTCGTACATTTCTTTAGAAAAATTCAACATATCGATTATTTCGGGCCGGGCCTCAACATAATCGTCAGAATGATTTATAGTGTATATATTATTTACATCTTGATACCTAGCATAGATATTATAAAGCTTATGATATTTTTCAAGTTCTTGTTTTATTTTGGCGGAGTTTCTGTCAAAAGTTTCTTTATCTTTTTCAAAACCGATTATAGAAACTGCCGTATCAAAATAATCAAACGCATAGTCTGTATATTTATTGTACCCTTTATCACAGCCCGAAAAGCTTAATATAAGTAAAAATATAAGAATCGTGCAAATTATCTTTTTCATAGTTTCCTTTAAAAAAGGGGAAGTTTAAAACTTCCCCTTAACTTTTATAATTTTTTATGCTACCGTAGCAGCTTTAACAGCAGCTTTTACCATATCGTTAACGTTAATGGTGCAACCTGCAGTTACAAGTTCATCAGCGGGCTTGCCTGCATTGTCAGCAAGTGCAGCGATATCATCAGCAGTTTTGCCTACTAACTTAGCGCTGAACTCATCAGCTTGCTCATACCACTCTTTAGCAGCACCGCCATAAGTCTTCATATTATAAGAGTCACCAAGTTCATACTTTGTAGCGATTTCTTTGCCAAACTCAGTAGCAGAAACGCCCTTAGCATCAAACTCAACACCTGTAATAACAGCGTCGGTTTTAGCAACAACTACTTCGTTTTTAGCGTTTATAACAGCCGCAACAGCGGTAGTCATTACTTCGTTAACTCCAGCAGCTTCCTCGGTAGCATTTTTGCCTTCGCTCTGTGAGGAAACAACGCCCAACTTCAAGGTGTCATCTGCAGTAGCTTCAGACTCTTTAGCGTTCTTAATAGCCTTTTCCAAAGCAGGGATAAACTCAGTAATCTTGATTGTACAACCTGCGTTTACAACCTCGTCGTTACCCTTACCATCTTTTTCAAGAGCCTTAACCTCATCAATGGTCTTTCCGATAATCACAGAAATGAATGCATCCTTTTGCTCGTACCATTCTTTTTTAGCACCAGCATATGCCTTCATACCGTAATTGTCGCCCAATTCAGCTTTGGTTTTCATCTCAGCGGGAGCAACCGCCTCGCCTTTTGCTGAAAACTTGATTTCGTTGTTTGCGGTGTCAAACTCGCATTTAACGATTTTGCCGTCTTTATCGAGTAAAACAGCAGCGATAGTAGTTACTGCATCAGCAGCGCCGTCGTTCTCACCGTCGGCATTTTTAACCTCGGACAAAGAGGAAGTAACACCAAAACCTAATTTCAAGGTTTCTTTAGCGCCACAACCCGCAAGGGAAAATAAAGACAATACCATTAGTAAAGTCAGTGCCAAGCATAAAATCTTTTTCATGAATTTCTCTCCTTTATATTTATAACTGTATTTTACACTATTCTAACATTTATGTCAAACATTAAAATCTATACTTATTAGTGTACTTTAATAATAATATCCCCATCATACCAACAAAAATTCCCGCAACGGTACCGCTGACAGCCAAAACAGGCAAGTAAAAACCGATTTCCTTAGTGCCAAGAATTAAAATAGCGGCGATTATTTGCCCTACGTTATGGAAAACTGCTCCCACTATACTGACACCAACCATAGAAAAAAGATTACATTTTTTCATAAGCCACATTACAGTCAAGCTTAGAACTGCACCGCTAAAACTGTAAGCCAATGTCATAAGATTTCCAAACAAAAGCGCTACTGTCATTAGTCTTACAACAGATACTGCTGCCGCCTCTTTTATAGAAAACTTATAAAGCAAAAATATTATTATAATGTTGGGCAAGCCCATCTTAATACCCGGTACGCTTGACCAAATAGGTGGTAATAATGTTTCGATAAAGGACAGTATAATTGCAAGGGCAGAAAAAATACTTAAAAATGTCAGTTTCTGAGTTTTTATTTTCATTTTCTAATCTTCCTTGGCAATTTCAACTACTAATTTGTGAGGCAAACATACTATAGTTTCCCCAACATTTAAAATAGGTTTATGGTTAACGCAGATTTTATCGCGACAGTTAGCATCACTTACGCTTAACCTTCCGTTCTCTATCTTAATCGTGTTTGTTCCGTTTGGCGTTTCAATAGTTTCGGTTGTTTCTTCGTTCAAATCAAACGAAGACACCTTTTCACCATTAACGAGAACTACTGCCCTACTCCCTGATTTTAAACTACTTTTAAACAATAAAAAAGTAATTAAAACAATTATGAGTAAAACGCACACCAAAATCAAATCGTTGCGAAAATGTGTTTTAGTCTTCATTGTCTACTTTCCCCATAGAATGAATACATTTCGTGGGGCAAACCTCGACACATTTTCCACAAGCGGTACACAAATCGTAATTGATACGTGCTAAGTTGTTTTCTACCTTGATAGCACCGGTAGGACAATTCTTTTCGCATTTTCCGCACCCAATACACGCATTTTTACAGTTTTTAAGTGCAACCGCTCCCTTATCTTTGCTTGAGCACATAACCCAAACCTTAGAAACCTGAGGAACTAATGAAATTATATTTTTAGGACAATCACTAACGCAAAGGCCACATCCTATGCAAATTTCAGGATTAACACGTGCAATACCGTCTTTTAAACAAATCGCATTAACAGGACAAGCCCTTGCACAGTCACCACAGCCAAGACAACCAAAGCGACATTTTCCGGGACCACCGTAAATAAGACTTGCCGCTCTACAGGTCATCTGACCGTCGTAATGTGCCTTAGCGTCGGTCGCCTCGCAGTTGCCGTTACAATGAACATAAGCCATCATTTCTACAACATCTTCAAAACCTACACCCATTATATCTGAAATCTGTTTTGAAACTGCATCGGCGCCGGGGATACAAAGATTAGTCTTTGCGCCTTCTTCAACTATTGCCTTTGCATATTCATCACAGCCAGTATATCCGCACGCACCGCAGTTAACACTTGGAAGAGCCGCACGGACCGTCTTTACTGTTTCATCCTCCTCAACCCTCATAAAATGAGAAGCAACTGTTAGAACAACTGCCAAAATTAAACCTATCAGGGAAACTACAAGAAAAGCTAATAAAATATCCATTAAATTAACCTCCTATTAAGTTTTCCACAATTCCCCCAAAGCCAAAGAAAGCAAGGGAAACAAAGGAAGCTGCTATAAGTGTTACAGGTAAACCTCTTAAACTCTCAGGTATTTCGCTATCTTCAATTTTAGAGCGAAGACCCGAAAAGAGTACCATTGCAAGCAAGAAACCTAAACCACAGCCGAGTGAACTTACCATAGAACCAACAAAAGAATATCCATCGTTAATGTTGTTGATGGTTACACCCAAAACTGCACAGTTAGTAGTTATAAGCGGTAAATAAACGCCAAGGCTTTTATGCAAAGCAGGTATATACTTTTTTAATGTTATCTCAACAAACTGCACTAAAGCTGCAATTACTAATATAAAAAGGATGTTTTGCATATATCCCAACCCATTTGGGTCAAGTACATAATATTGAAGTGGCCAAGTAACTGCAGTAGCTAAAAGCATTACGAAAATAACCGAAATACCCATACCGACTGCTTGATTTAACTTTTTAGAAACACCTAAAAACGGGCAAATTCCCAAAAAGCGATTCAAAACATAGTTATTAACAAGAATAGAGGACATAAAAATTACAATTAAAGTTTTATAACTTTCCATTTTAATTTTCCTCCTTTAAGGTTTTGCATGCGCTGTGACAAACGCCGGCAGAGGGACAAGTAGCACAAGAAAATTCTTTCTTGTACGGAGCCTTGCCTTTTGTTATAAGATTTACAACCGCTATCATAATACCGTAAACCACAAGTCCGCCGGGTGCTTTTATAAAGAACTCAATTCTGTGGTCGATAACAAAAGGAATGGCCATTCCCGCAAAGGTGCCAGCTCCTATAACCTCTCTTATAACAGCTATTGACACCAACGCCAATGTAAATCCTATACCCATACCGATGCCATCTAAAGCAGATTTGCCCACAGAGTTTTTACCCGCAAACATTTCTGCTCTGCCGAGTATTATACAGTTAACGGTAATCAAATCGAGATATACTCCAAGCAAACTGTAAATCGACGGTAAATAGGCTTGGATAAACAACTTAACAATGGTAACAAAGCCCGAAATGATTACGATATAGCAAGGAATTCTTACAGTGTCGGGAATAACCTTACGAAGCAAAGAAATTACAGCATTTGAACAGATTAAAACTACCATTGCAGCAAGACCCATACTAAAAGCACCAATAACCGAGGTGGTTGTTGCCAAGGTTGGACAGGTACCCAAAACAAGCACGAAAACGGGGTTTTCGAGGAGAATGCCCTTTAATAATGTTGACATATTATTGCCTTTTTTCATTATTTAGCACCTCCCTCTAAAATTCTTACAGCCTCAAAGACTTTTGAAATAGCTGTCTTGTAACCGTTTGTAGTAATCGTGGCACCTGCTATAGTGTCAATTTCGTTATAATCACTTTCCTGTTTGCCCTTGAACTGGTTATAAAATTCAGGCTTAGCGCAAACGTCACCTATTCCCTCGCTCTCCTTTTGAGCGGTGGTTTTACAAGCGATAATTTTACCTGTCGGTGTCGCACTTACTCTGATTTCAATATACTCACCTGAACGGGTGTATTTATCACCGTTTATGCCATAACCCGCAGCGCGCAAATCGAACAGATAATTTCCGCCCGAAGTTTTATACGCTTTTTGCACGTGAGAAGGCATATTTTGGGTATTAGAAATATCAATTTCTGTCAACGTAGAGTTGATAACCTTTAAAGCGGCATTATTTATCTCTGTTTTTACGGTTTCATCCGCTTCGGTTAATACATTGCCGTTATTATCGGTAGCAATAAAGCTTTCTCCCGAAACAAAAACATAACCTGTGTTGTTATCGGCCTTGTAAACAGCACTTACATTTTCGATTTCTTCGGTGATAAATACCTCTGTAAACTTGCCGTCAGCCGAGCTTAAAGCTGTGCTTAAATTATCATTTAAAACAGTGGCTTCATCACGAATATCTACCGAGCCGCCGCCTAAAATAACCGCAGCGTTCAAAGCATCCTTAACGGCATCCTTAAATGCGCCTGTAGTTTTAGTAGCTCCCGCTATTGTTTCTACATCTGCAACAGTATCAATTGTCGCATTCTTTAAGTTTTCGCCGTAGGTGGTTTCATATCCCAAGGTTTCATTACCCGAAATATACTCAACGCCCTCAACAACACCCTCTTTATTAACTCCACACATAAGAATTAAATCCGAGCCATATCCTACGGTTCTCAGTTTAATAACACAACCGCCGTTTTTCTCGGTGTATGCCTCTTCTACTGTTTGGGGCAGGGTAAATTTTGAAATATCCACCATCTGGAAATCTTCACCGCTTGGTAAAACCTTTTTAAAAGCATCACTCACAGCAGCATTTTCCTGTTCCTTTATTATGGGAGCAGTTATAGAATTAGTTAGTGCCAATAAAAGCGATACAACAGCACAAATAATTGTCAACGAGAGAACATTTTTAATATGATTTTTCATTATTTTGCCCTCCCGAAAAGCTTTCTTCTGGACCATACATTTATATAAGGGTTAAGAATATTCATAAGCAAAATTGCAAACGAAACGCCCTCAGGATAAACGCCCCAGAAACGAATAAGCACAGTGATAATTCCGGCACCTACACCGAATATTACCTTTCCCTTAGGAGTAGCAGGAGAAGTCACATAATCGGTCGCCATAAAGAAAGCACCTATTATAAGACCGCCCGAAAGCACCTGAGAAAGTGCGGCTGTGAGGCTGAAATCCTTTACAAGGAAGCTCAAAACAAAAACTGTACCGATATAGGTCACAGGTAAATGCCAATAAATCACTCTGCGTAAAATTAAGTAAATTCCGCCTACGAGCAGTGCTATTTTACAGGTTTCACCGATAGCGCCACCAATGTTGCCTAAGAACAAATCAAGTAAATCGACACTCTTTCCCTCAGCCAAATCAACCAAAGGGGTAGCCGATGCAACGCTGTCAACAGGAAAGCTTGGCTTTGCTAAACTGCTGAAGGCTATGAGCATAAATACTCTCGCAGTAATTGCGGGATTAACAAGATTACAGCCTATTCCTCCAAACATACATTTAACAAGCACGATAGCGAAAATACTACCAACAGCCGCCTGCCATAACGGAGTATCTGCAGGAAGATTTAGTCCTAACAAAAGGCCTGTAACAACGGCACTTAAATCATCGGTAGTGTCTTCTTTTCCAACTATCTTATTAAAAATAATCTCGGATATCACACAAACGGCAATACACATCATTACTACCGATAATGCCTTTAAGCCGAAAATTATAAATCCGGCAATAGTAGCAGGCATTAAGGCAATTATTACATCAAGCATAATTCTTGATGTGGTTTTTTGGCCGTGAATATGAGGAGATGATGAAATGTGTAACTGTGTCATTATTCTGCCTCCTTTTTAGCGTGCTCTCTAAGCGCTTGCTTTGCAAGACGGTTATTAGTAACCAACGGACGGCTTGCCGGACAAACATAGGAACAGCAACCGCATTCCATACAAAGATTAGTTCCTACTTGCTTTAGAGTCTCAAAATCCTCGTTTTTAAGCGCTTTTGCAATAGCAGGAGGATTTATTCCAAACGGACACACATTTACACATGCTCCGCATCTGATACACGCTGTGGTTTTGGGTATTACAGTCTGCGACTCATCGAAAGCCAATATAGCGTTGGTATTCTTAATAATCGGGTATGAAAGGTCAGGAACAGAAATTCCCATCATTGGTCCGCCATAAATCACCTTTGCAGGTTCACTTTTAAATCCGCCAGCAAACTCGATAACATCGGATATAGTAGCACCGATAGGAGCAATTACATTTTTAGGTTCCTTAATGGCGCTACCGTCCACAGTGACGCATTTCTCGACTAAGGGCATACCTGTCTTGAGATACTTGCCAATGAATGCGCAGGTAGTACTGTTAAGCACTATGCAACCCGCATCAATAGGCAACTTGCCCTCGGGGACTACTCTGCCAACAGTATGATAAATCAGCACCTTTTCACCGCCCTGAGGATAAATCGAGGGTAGTTCCTTTACGCTGATTTTAGAGTTCTGACTGGTAGCTTGCTTTAAAGTTTTAATAGCTAACGGCTTGTTATTTTCAATACCGATAACTACTTGACCAATATCAAAATACTTTAAAAGCGTTTCCAATGCAAAAACAATATCCTCTGAATGTTCTTGCATTGTCAAACTGTCGCTTGTAATATAAGGCTCGCACTCAGCGCCGTTAACTACAAGATAATCTATTTTCACATCTGTACCAAGCTTAGCGTATGTGGGGAAACCCGCACCGCCAAGACCGACTGCGCCACTATCCTTAATTGCACGAATGAAGTCTACTTTATCATTGATAACAGGAATGGTTATATCACTGTCAAGTGTCTGCTCACCGTCTGTCTCAATTTTGATTACAGGAGCAGTACCTCCGTTAGACATTAAAAGCTCGCTAACCTCCTTAACTGTACCCGAAACACTCGAATGAACAGGAACAGAAAGACCGTTTGCCGCCTCAGCAATAAGAGTACCTACGCACACCTTATCCCCTTTTTTGACAACGGGTATTGCAGGCGCGCCTATATGCATTGAGGTAGGGATAATCACACTACTCGGAACCGTCATTCTCACAGGAGCCTTATCAGCTGTGTTTTTTCTGTGAGGAAGACGAATTCCTTTTAGATAGGAAGCCATAAAAAAATCTACCTTTCTTTGTAAAATTTACCACATTAGATTATACTAAAAATCGCCTTTAATGTCAACTTTTAAGAATGTTTAATAATTAACAAACTAACCTTGAAAATTAGTTTACCACACTAAGGTTATTTATATAACTTTAATACTAAAAAACAAAAGCCTTGAATCAACAAGGCTTTTATTTGGAAATTTATTTAATTTTAAACAAATACATCTGACCTGCAGCAGCCCACAGATTTACTGTGTAACGCTCTTGGTCGTTGCTCTCTGTATTGTTCTCTCTTCTTGGGTCAAAGTTATGACTATCCTTGTTAGGATATCTGCCGTAAACACTAACCTCTTGTCCGTAAGCCTTGATTTCGTACGGGTCACACTTTTTGCGGTTAAATGTAAGGTTAAAGTTGTGATTATTAACTGTTTTAGAGTTATTAACAACAGCCACATACTTGTCACCGTTTTTATGAGTAAAGAAGCTTAAAATAAGGTCGGTATCTTTAAGTGATTTTATATCTAAAATTATATCACTAACACCGGGTTCAAACAATTCATATCCACCCCAAGCATGTCCTACATGGTAGCACTTATCAAGCTTTAAGTCCTTAAATATGTCTGCAGTAGATGCATGGAAATGATTTGCAACGGTTGCAAGGTTATGGAAACTCGGAGTTTTATTACCAAACATATCAATCGCAGCACCGTGGTAATTTACATTGAACTGAACCTCGTTCATTGTAAACCAGATAATACCGGTACAACCGCCTGCAAGTGCTGTGTTGAACTGCCAGCGAACCTCTTCTTCGGTGGGTAATTTGTAATCCCAGTGACCTATTGTTAAAAGACAAGTCCAAAGCGGAATATCAAGTGTTTGAGCCAATTCGTTATATATACGCATATCGTGGAAATATGTATTCACACCAGCTTCACTGCCTGTCATCTGATTATAACGGTCATAAGACAATACAGTAGCGTTATATTCTTCCTTCATAAATTTTTGATAATTTTCTAAGGTTTCAAAGCCCATATATGGTGGGTTAGACTGTGGCCAGATAGGTAGGAGATTTAAGAAAGGTAATAATTCGGGTGCTTCCTCTTTCTGAATTTTGAATGCCATAAGCACGTCATCCATATTCCTCTTCATCGGCTCGTCACCTATAAAGAAGCCGAGTGTGGCAGGATGCTTACCGAAATCGTTATATGCTGCTCTATATCTTTCGCGATAAGCGTCAGGGTCAGCTGCGGCACCGTTCCAGATAACTCGTTTATCGTGAACAATAAGCTTTATATCATACTTCTGGCACTCATCTAAAAGTCTGAGCATAAGGGATTTGTCGTGTATTTTCTCATCCCAAGCACAGCTAATGTTAACTGTAAGTCCTATCTCCTTCCATAGTTTTACTTCGTCAATTTTTCTCTCGCTGAGAGCATCGGCAGGCCAAGCCAAAATTGGAAACTTGTCAAACATAATAATTCTCCTCTACTTTATATTTTTACGAGTATTATGCTAAGGTCATTGTAATTGCTAAACCTCGAAAAATCAAGTGTTTTTTAAACTTTTTTTAGTTTATACAACACAGTTTAAAATTTACAATATTAAAACCTAAATTTTCAGTTTTTGAGCCGAATTTATCGCAATTATACAAAAGCAGATACATAGTCATCTGCTATGTATCTGCTTTTTAAGTTTAAATTTATTTTGTTCCAAACAGTCGGTCGCCTGCGTCACCAAGTCCCGGTAAGATATATCCGTTTTCGTTAAGGCAACGGTCAAGGGTGGAAACGAAAATTGGCACATCAGGGTGAGCCTCTGCAACACGGCTAACACCCTCGGGAGCGCCGATAACAGCCATAAACTTAATCTGTTTACAGCCACGTTTTTTGAGCATATCAATTGCATCGCAGGCACTGCCACCGGTAGCTAACATTGGGTCAACTACCAATACCAATTTTTCTTCAATGCCCTCAGGCAGTTTGCAATAGTATTCACAAGGCTCAAGAGTTTCCTCGTTACGATAGAGTCCTATGTGACCTACCCTAGCAGACGGGAAAAGCACATGTATACCGTTAACCATACCAAGACCGGCACGAAGAATCGGAACAATAACAATAGCATTGTCTTTAACTACTCGCTGTGTGCAGGTCTCCAACGGAGTTTTAACAACACGTTCGGTAGTCGGTACATCCTCACGCAAACATTCAAAGGTCATAAGCGTTGTGATTTCCTCAATCAGTTCGCGAAATTCCTTCATACTGGTTTTTTCATCACGCAAAATCGCAATTTTATGCTGAATAAGCGGATGATTAAAAATAGTCACATTATCGTAATTTTTCATTCTTTATTTTCCACCTTGGTAAGAATCGCGTTGGTAACAATACCGATAATAAGAGCTGTGGCGATAGAAGTAACCTGAATTGTTGCCGCAACTGCACCGTTTTCAGCAAACTGATAAGGAATCTGAATTGTAAGGCCGCCGATACCAGAAATTAGTATAGAGGAAACTACAAATAGATTTTTATGTTCGCCCAAATCAAGGTCTTTGAACATTTTAAGACCCGAAACAGCTATAAATCCGTAAAGGGTTAGACAAACGCCGCCCATTACGCAAGATGGTATAGTCTGCAAAATAACCATGATAGGTTTAATGAACGAAAGAATTATGCACATAAATGCAGTAGTTGTGATGGTTGCAACAGATGCGTTGCGGGTAATAGCAACACAGCCAACCGATTCACCGTAGGTTGTGTTGGGGCAAATACCAAACACAGTACCTGCGATAGAGCCAACACCGTCACCTAACAAGGTGCGTGAAAGACCGGGCTCTTTAATTAAATCACGGTCAATGATGGAGGAGAGATTCTTATGGTCGGCAATATGCTCAGCAAATACCACCAATGCAACTGGTAAGAAAGCGATAATTACTTCAATAATACCACCCATATCAAGTAGTTTAGCATTTGCATTAGCGCTAAGAACTTCGGCTGACATTTTGCCCGAAGTAAGTTCTTTAATACCCTCGATAAGCGCAAAACGAGGATAATCAATAATGGAGGTGATACCTTTAAAGGTGCCGTCAGCAGCAATAAAGTTATCAATTACAGGTTGGAAGTTTATAATCATCAAATAATCACTGCCGGTAGCTTTGCCTATTAAAGTGAATATTGTAGCAGTTGCGTAGCCAGCTAAAATACCAAGGATAAACGGTACCAAACGAGGCATTGTGTGACGCTTTTGGGTAGAAGATATAACAATAACAAGGAATGTTACAAAACCGCAGAACAAAGCAACAAGGTTATATCCGCCGTAAATTTTAGAAGCGTTAGCCTTTACCATATCACCCATTGCAGAGCCTGCTAACGAAAGTCCTATAAGAGCAACTGTAGGACCGATAATAACAGGAGGCATAAGCTTGTCCACCCAAGCGGTGCCCACAAAGTGGATGATTATAGCGATGATAACATACACAAGACCTGCAACCGCAGAGCCAAGCATAATACCGCAATAGCCATAAGCCAAAGCAACAAAGAGAGAGTTCAAAAATGCGAAAGAGCTACCAAGAAAAACAGGACTTTTAAACTTAGTGAAAAGCTGATAAATCAGCGTACCGATGCCTGCGCCGAGAATTGCTGCGGGGATTTGAGTAGGCAAACCAATGATAGTCGGCACAGCAATAGTAGCTGCAAGAATAGCCAACACTTGCTGTAAAGCAAAGATGAGCATTTGACCAAACTTTGGTCTGTCGTGAATGTCGTAGATTAGTTTCTTTTCCATAGTGACCTCCTGTATTTTTTAAAAATTTAACGAATTAAATGCCAAAACATTCAATTGTAAATATTGTAACATATAATATTCCAAATTTCAAAGTTTTTTTATTAAATTTGACATATTTTTTCAATTAAATTTTCTTTTTCATGAGACCATGCTTATTACAATAAATATATAACCAACCGTCGCCTCGAAAATTTAATCGAGTTTCAGCATTTCCCTCCGGATAGAATTTTACGAATTGCGCCCTATCCGATGTCACATAGCAAACAAAAGAAATATAATGTTGTTTTGTCATATCGTGGTTAACCGTTACAAAATGCTCGTCTTCGACCTTTTCGATATTAATTTCGTGATTTTCATCGGCGTCTTCAGCTTCAAGGGCGGGAAGCGTAATCCCACAGCAACTTATAACCGCATCCCCCATCGTTCTTATAATATTACCGCATAAAGGACAAACATAAAATTGCGAACGCACTACATTTGAAGATATATTTTTGTTAATCACGGTGTCCCCTGTCATCAATTCCATAACAGACACCGAAAGCACTTTACTTAGTGGTTCTATTAAGGATATATCAGGAAATCCTTTGCCTGTTTCCCATTTCGAAATTGCCTTGCTACTAACTCCAAGTTTATCCGCAAGTTCTGCTTGAGTAAGTCCTTTCTTCTCTCGCAAAGTCTTTATCGTTAGCCCTGTTATATATGTATCCATTAGGGTCACTCCTTTACGAAACTATTATAATATCTTAATACAAACTTCGCAACCTACTCTGCGTTGACAAAAAATCCCCACCGATTACTGGTAGGGATTTTATATTACAATACCATAATCAATGTACCAACACCTATTAAAACACATCCAATTAAGGATTTGAAAGTGAACTGCTCATGCAAGAACACAAAAGCCAGCACAAGTGTTATAACTACGCTTAGTTTATCAATAGGCACTACCTTTGACGCATCACCAATTTGCAATGCTTTATAATAACAAAGCCATGATGCACCAGTTGCAAGTCCTGATAAAATCAAAAACAACCAACTTTTTCGGCTGATATCACCTATTCCGCCCTGCGCGTTAGTAAGGAATACCATTCCCCAAGACATAAACACCACCACAACCGTTCTTATAGCTGTTGCAAGGTTAGAGTTTACTCCATTGATACCAACTTTGGCAAGGATTGATGTAAGCGCCGCAAAGACTGCTGACAACAATGCAAATATAAACCACATATATTTTCACTCCTTGGCATTTTGTAAAGTCAAAAATTGTATTATTTTGTATTATTATAGCATATGCTTTAAAAAATAGGAAGAAATTTACAAAAAATCCCTTACCTTTTTATCGGTAAGGGAAATATATATGAAAATCCGATTATTCTAACATGATTGAACGAATAGATTCAATATCATTCTTTGAAACACCAATTTGTAACAAAAAGTTTTCAACACATTCCGAATAATTCTTTCCACTATAAGTTTTTATATAATCCGGTATCGTTAAAAATTTAGGTAGCATTTCTCTCATCGGTATAGGATTTTCTCCAAAACAACCCGCAAAATAAGAAAGCTCGTAATCTCTGGACAGGTCCTCTTCTGAAACACCTAATAAACCATTTATTAGCGAAACTAACGTACCTGTTCTATCACGACCGATTGAACAATGAATATAAATAGGATAATTATCCGGATTAGCAATTACTCCCATAACCGTTGCTATCGCTTCGTGATTAATTGAATCATCTATACTGGTATTGGTGCCTAATGCGTAATACGGAAAGCTTACATTACAATAATTCACATCAGTACCTAACGGAGAAACATATTTTCCGCCGGTTTCGCTTGAATTACGTAAATCCAGATCCATTTTTATACCAAGTTCATCCACCATCGTTTTTATACCGTTTGAAGTAATATCATTCAGCTTTGCGCCACGGTAAATCATGCCTTGTTTTACTCTTTTACCGTCTGCCGTTGTCCAACCTCCAATATCTCTTGTGTTGGAAACACCTTCTGCATAAATTGTACGAGGCGGATAGTTTTGTGTTGTAAAAGAAAAAACTTTAGACCCAAAAGTTTTAGTTCCCGAATTAAATAGTACTCTCCAATAATAAGTCTTAGCAGCAAACAGATTATACAATGTCAGTTCGGATTTGCTCAATGAATATTTAACGCTCTGGCTCATATCGCTGTTTAGTGAAACTTCGATTTGATAATTTTTTGGTCGACTACCGTTTACGCTCCAAGTTAATTTAATTGATTTTGGAGCAAAATTATCTTTGCCGGTGAAATATTCATCCATTTTTGCCGGTATATATTCTTTTGAAGCATACGAATCCATATCTTCATTCAATAAACATACAGATGAAGCGTTTTGAGGAGATATACAAACAATATTTTCACTTTCAATAATTACAGGAGCATCACTTGTATTTGAACTTTCATTATCCACTTTTGAACTTTCATTATCGACTTTTGAACTTTCATTATCGACTTTTGAGCTTTCATTATTCATACTTGAACTCTCATCATTCACATTTGTACTTGCAACATTACTTGTCGTATCGGTTGTATTCGAAACTGTTTGACCAATATTAGACACAGGTTTATCTTCGCTTGAAGAAACATCTTCATTCGTTTCGACCAAATAAATAATTTCTTCGATTACCGAACTATATGTGTCATCATAAGGCTTGCACCCACATATCGAGAGCAAAACACATATTGATAAACTTAAAACTGCAGCTTTTTTCATACTCACAACTCTTTCCGTTTTGTGCTACAATTTTAACATAAAGATAATCAAAATACAATATATAAAAAAATCCCCACCGATTTCTCGGTGGGGATAAATCATTTATTAAGGACTATGATTATTTCATATCCTTGATAGCAGCCTGTGCAGCAGCCAAACGTGCGATCGGCACACGGAATGGTGAGCAGGATACATAGTCAAGGCCAATCTTGTGGCAGAACTCAACAGAAACAGGGTCACCGCCGTGCTCACCGCAGATACCGCAGTGCATTTCAGGACGTACCTTCTTACCGAGGGTTACAGCCATATCCATCAATTTACCAACGCCGGTTTGGTCAAGTTTAGCAAACGGGTCGTTCTCGTAAATCTTGGTGTCATAGTAAGCGCTTAAGAACTTACCAGCGTCATCACGGCTGAAGCCGAATGTCATCTGAGTAAGGTCGTTAGTACCGAAGCAGAAGAACTCAGCCTCTTTAGCGATTTCATCAGCAGTAAGACATGCTCTTGGGATTTCCATCATTGTACCAACTTCGTACTTGAGGTCAGCGCCTGCAGCTGCGATTTCAGCGTCAGCAGTAGCTACAACTACGTCTTTAACATATTTAAGCTCTTTAACTTCACCTGTAAGTGGGATCATGATTTCAGGTTTAACTGTCCAATCTGGATGAGCTTTTTGAACGTTGATAGCAGCACGGATAACAGCTGAAGTTTGCATTTTAGCAATTTCAGGATATGTTACTGCAAGACGGCAACCACGGTGACCCATCATTGGGTTGAATTCGTGGAGACCAGAAATGATGTTTTTGATATCTTCAACAGTTTTGCCTTGAGCGTCAGCCAAGAGTTTGATATCAGCTTCTTCAGTTGGAACGAACTCGTGGAGTGGTGGGTCAAGGAAACGGATTGTTACAGGGTTGCCTTCGAGTGCTTCATATAAAGCTTCGAAGTCGCCTTGTTGATATGGAAGGATTTTTTCAAGAGCAGCTTCTCTGCCTTCAACAGTATCAGCACAGATCATTTCTCTAAATGCAGCGATTCTGTCAGCTTCGAAGAACATATGCTCTGTACGGCAAAGACCGATACCTTCAGCGCCGAGTTCAACCGCTTTCTTAGCGTCAGCAGGAGTATCAGCGTTTGTTCTTACTTTCAATGTTCTGTATTTGTCAGCCCAGTCCATGATTCTGCCGAATTCACCAGCGATTTCAGCATCAACAGTAGGGATGATGCCATCGTAGATGTTACCAGTTGAACCATCGATTGAGATGTAGTCGCCTTCGTTGTATGTTTTACCAGCGAGTGTGAACTTTTTGTTTTCTTCATCCATGATGATGTCGCC
>JAZOQF010000064.1:0-5425 GCA_045655905.1 Acutalibacteraceae bacterium
GTAGGGCAAAAGGCTGTAACGCCATTTTTCATAATCCCGTTAGCCATTTTGAAAATTCCATCAGCATTACCGTCAGAGGTGTCCTCACCCAAATATCCGTGAATATGAATATCTATAAGTCCGGGAGCTACAAAGCCCCCATTAGCATCAATGATTTCAGCATCTGCGGGTATTTGACTCTCCTCTGTGAATCCACAAATTTTATCATCAAATGCCAAAACAACATTTTCTAAAATACCGTCAGGTAAAACTACTTTGCCATTTTTTATATATTTCATACTGCCACCTCGATGTAAACTTCTCTTTACATACAATTATAACTCTAATTTACACCGAAATCAATATTTATTGTATTGAATTTTAATATTTTTTTTGATATAATTAGTTGGAATAAGTATTTATTTATAGAAAGGGGCTAATTTTATGCCTAAAGTATATCTTTTAGCGCACACTCCGAATCCGGAACATACAGTAGCTGCTGCCGCAAAGCTTTGTTACAGCAGTTCTAAAGTCAGCGACCTTGCACAGAACCTAACCGAAAGCCAAGCTGCATCTTTCGTTGATATGTTAAGCGAAATTGGTCACGAAAGTCCTATCGAGCATGCAAGTTTTACATTTGGAATTGAGGGTGTTTCCCGTTCCCTTTTAGCCCAAATCACACGACACAGAATGGCATCCTTTTCGGTTAAAAGCCAACGCTATGTGAGAGAGGGTAGTTTCGAATACATAACACCACCTGAAATTGCCGCTGACCCCGAAGCTTTAGCACTTTATGAGGAGATTATGGCAGAGGACCAGAAAAGATATGACCGTTTGACCGAAATTTTAAAGAATAAGCATAAAGCAGAATTTTTAGCAGAGGGCAAAGACGAAAAAACTGCTGACAGATTAGCCGAAAAGAAAGCTATTGAAGACGCAAGATTTGTACTTCCCAACTCCTGCGAAACACAAATGGTTATGACAATGAACGCTCGTTCTCTAATGAACTTCTTTAGAATTCGTTGCTGCAAACGTGCACAATGGGAAATTCAAGAGATTGCAAACCAAATGTTAGCATTAGTGTCAGCCGTTGCACCTAACCTCTTTAAAAACGCAGGACCCTCTTGCCTAAAAGGTAAATGCAGTGAGGGTAAAATGTCCTGTGGAAAACCCGACGAAGTAAGAGAATTTTATAAGGAACTTAAAAGCAATGGGTAAACTTGTGGTTATAGAAGGTCTTGACGGTAGTGGAAAATCCACCCAGCTTGAACTTCTTGAAAAGAATTTAAAACTCAAAGATATTGATTGCAAATCTGTATCATTCCCGAATTACGATAACCCCTCAAGCACACTTGTTAAAATGTATTTGGGTGGTGAATTCGGTAATAAGCCAAGCGACGTTAATGCTTTCGCCGCTTCAGTTTTTTATACTGTTGACAGATATGCAAGTTTCAAATCCGACTGGGGAAAATACTATAACGAGGGTGGTACTATTGTATCGGGTAGATACACCACCTCTAACGCTGTTCATCAATGCTCTAAGCTTCCTGAGAGTGAATGGAAATCATTTTTAGACTGGCTTTATGATTTTGAATACAACAAAATCGCAATTCCAAAACCCGATAAGGTAATTTTTCTTGATATGCCTATTGAGGTTTCCCAAAAGTTATTAACCAAGCGTTACAAGGGCGACGAAGCTAAGAAAGACATTCACGAAAGCGATACCGAGTATTTAGCAAAATGCCGCAAAGCCGCATTATTCACCGCAACTCACTCTGATTGGGAAATTATTCCCTGTGCAGAAAACGGAGAAGCGAGAACTATTGAAGCTATTGCGAATGATGTTTTGAATTCGGTATTAAAATTATACGAGGTATAATATGGTATATTTATTTTTGGCCGATGGTTTTGAAGAATGTGAAGCTTTAGCGCCATTAGACATTTTGAGGCGTGGCGGTATTACCGTTAAAACCGTGGGCATCGGTAATCAATTCATAACAGGCACTCACAAAATAACCGTTAAAGCCGATTTAGAAGAAAAAGATGTCGTACTAAACGATGAATTAGAGGCAGTCATTCTCCCGGGTGGAATGCCCGGCACCATAAACTTAGAGAAAAATGCAACCGTCAAAGACTCGGTTTTGTTTGCTAACGAAAAAAACAAACTCGTTTGCGCTATATGCGCAGCACCGAAAATACTCGGTGGTATGGGTTTGCTGAATGGTAAAAACGCTACCTGTTATCCTGGATTTGAAAAGTATTTAAAAGGCGCTGTTTTATTAGAAAACGGTGTTGTAAAAAGTGATAATACAATTACTGCAAAGGGTGCAGGCGTAGCATTTGATTTTGGTTTCAGTATTCTAGGGGCTCTTTCAGGCGAAAAAAACGTAAATGCCTTGAAACTTCAAATGCAGTACAGCGGAGGTTTAATATGAACGAAAACTCAAATAATCAAGTTCCCCCCTCCAATGACGATTTTATAATCGGCAAGGGTTTTGAACTTCAAAGTGATGAAATAAAACACAAAAAGCCTAAAAGACACAAGAAAAAATCAGGCCCCTCTGCTGTTAAGAGTGTTTCTTGGATTTTATCGATTATTATAGTTTCTATCGGGTTAGCGGTTGGAATAATTTATGCAGGCGCTGATTTTACAGGCATTGGTTTTGGACGTGGCGACGACACAGTTATGGATATTCCAATGGGAACACCTGCCTCTGTTATTGCAGAAAAATTAGAGGAAAGCGGAGCTGTTAAAATCCCTCTGCTTTTCAGAGCCTATGCCAAACTGATGAAATACGATAATCAGTTTAAATACGGACTTTATAACTTTAACACCGAAGCCGGTTACAAGGATATATGCCAAATGCTCATAAATGACGGTGCTAAGGCAGAAACGGTCGAGGTCACCATACCCGAGGGTACAGGTATTAATGATTTCACAAAGAATGTAAACGGTGAAAAGGTTATCGTTCCGGGAATTACAACACTGCTCGAAAAGGCAGGTGTTTGCACACGTTCTGAATTTTTATCAGCATTAAACGAGGTTGACCGCGATTCAAAGTTGTTATCGTGTGCAGACGAGGTTAAAACCTACCACACTCTTGAGGGTTATTTGTTCCCCGAAACATATAGTTTTTATTCCTATGACGACGGTAAAGAATGTGCTAAACTTGCAGTCGAAAGAATGCTTAAAGAAACCGAAAAGCGCATTACCGATGATATGTTTGATAGAGCCAAAGAATTAGGCTATTCCATGAATGAAATTTTGACGATGGCATCTATCGTTCAAATGGAGGCTGGAATAGAGGTTAAATCTGAAGAAGCTAAGTCACGCCTTGAAACTAATATGAAAGGTGTTGCCGGTGTTTTCTATAACAGACTAGATGCAGCCGAAACAGGTGGAACTTTAGGTTCTTCACCTACCCTGTTTTACGGCGACAGTTTTAAGCAGGATGACGGAAGATACAACACCCAATCAGATAACGATTTTTCTGCGATTAAAGGACTTCCTCCCGGCCCTCTTTGTTCTCCGGGAATTGATGCTATAAACGCAGCTCTTTATCCGAAAGAGTCAGATTATTATTACTTTGTTACAGATAGTACAGGTAATTTTTATTTCCACAAAACTTCAGCCGAGCAATCGGCTACAATAGCCAAACTAAAACAAGGACAACAATGGATTTATGAGTATTTTAACTGATGTCATAACCTTACCCGAACTCCTTTCCCCTGCCGGAGATTTAACACGACTTAAAGCGGCGGTAGATTTTGGAGCGGATGCGGTTTTTTTGGCAGGCGAAGAATTCGGTATGCGTACAGCAGCCACCAATTTCGGTGAAGAAGACCTTAAAAAAGGCATCGACTATGCACACGCTCATGGTGTTAAGGTGCACGTGACCTGTAACACCATACCCCATAACGCCGAAATGCCACGCCTACCCGCCTTTTTGGAAAATCTTAACGCTTTAGGTGCCGATGCTATAATCGCATCGGACCTTGGCACTATGAATCTTGTTAAAAAATATGCACCAAACTGTGATTTGCACATATCGGTACAGTCGGGAATTTGCAATTACGAAACAGCAAGGGCATTCCACGATTTAGGTGCAAAACGAGTTGTTTTAGCACGTGAACTCTCGCTTGATGAAATCGCAGAAATCAGAGCAAAAACTCCGCCCGATTTGGAAATTGAAGCATTTGCCCACGGAGCAATGTGCGTTTCCTTTTCTGCAAGGTGCTTGCTTTCAAGTTATATGACAGGCAGAGATGCAAACCGTGGCGACTGCGCTCAATCTTGTAGATGGAGTTACTCCCTCATGGAAGAAAAGCGCCCCGGTCAATATATGGACATAACCGAAACTGACAAAGGTACCTACATTCTTAATGCTAACGATATGTGTATGGCAGAGCATCTTGACAAGATGATTAAAGCAGGTGTCGGAAGCTTAAAGCTTGAAGGCAGAGCTAAGTCACACTACTACACAGCCGTTGTCACCAACGCATACCGTGGTGCTTTGGACAGCATTAGTAAAAACCCGTTTGACTGGAAATGTCCCGAGTGGGTAACTGAAGAACTTAATAAAATCAGCCACCGCACATATTCAACAGGTTTTTATTTAGGTGTTCCTGCCAATTCACAAACTTATGAAAACGCAGGATATGTAAGGGATTATTCCGTTGCCGCTATTGTGGATGGTTACGAGGACGGATGCATTATCGCAACCCTTAAAAACAAGTTTTACAGCGGTCAAGAGCTTGACTGTTTAGAGCCAAAAGCCGAGCCGTTTATAGTTAAAGCCGATAATTTAATGGACGAAAAAGGTGAATTGATAGAATCAGCTTTCCGTCCTATGATGAAAATTAAAATTCCGTTCCACCGCCCTGTAAAGGCAGGCGCACTTTTAAGAATGAAAGCAGAATAAAAACATACACCTCTCGTCAATACTAAGACGAGAGGTGTTTTTATGTACAAACGAGCGCTTATTTGTTTCTTGATTTGTTTAGTTCTTTTTTTCGTAACAATAATGAGGCTAACCACTATCGCTACTACCGACTATACAAAGGTAAGTCACACACAAAATGGAATAAGACTTAACATCGGAAGTGACCGTGGCACGATTTACGATTATCGTGGCGCAAGACTTACCAACTGCGAGGAAAAAATTATTGCTTGCGTCTCCCCTACTCCTAGAGCCGTTACAGTTATCAGTCAAGTGTTAGAGGGTGACGAGTTAGACAGTGTTTTAGAAAGGCTTAAAACAGGCAAACCCGTACTTTGTGAGGTGCCGCAAAAAATAGAATGTGACGGTATTGTTTGTACTACAATTTTCACCGACAAAAGCACTCCATCTCGCCACATCATAGGTTATACAAACGGCGAGCAAAAAGGAGTTAGCGGTATTGAAAAAGCATACGACAGCATTTTGTACTGTGAAAACGATGTTTC
>JAZOQF010000065.1:0-4874 GCA_045655905.1 Acutalibacteraceae bacterium
ATTTTTTTGTCCTCCGTAAATACCGAAATCGGCTTATTATTTTTTAAGTGTAATCCTTTTTATTATATCCTGCATAATAACGCTTGGCACGAATGTGGAAATATCTCCGCCCATTGAAGCAATTTGCTTAACCATACTTGAACTAAGATACATATTCTGTGCTGCCGTCGTTAAAAACAGGGTTTCAACCTGTGGGTTTAGCGCTTTATTGGTAAGAGCCATCTGAAATTCATATTCAAAATCGGACATAGCTCTAAGGCCTTTAATAATTGCGGTAGCTCCAACCTTTGCAGCGTAGTCAGCCAACAGACCATCGTAATGCACAACCTCAACGTTATCAACATCGGGAATGCATTTTTTTATCATTTCAACCCTTTCTTCGGGGGTAAATGAGTAATTTTTGTTCGGGTTGCTCGCAACCACAACGATAATTTTTTTAAACATACCGGCAGCTCTTGTTATAATGTCAAGATGACCGTATGTTACAGGGTCAAAACTTCCGGGGCATATAGCCGTTACATTATCATTCATCGGGCTTCCCCTTTCTGTAAACCGTGACTAAAACCTTGCCGTAGCGATAGCTTTTGTGAATGTAAAATCCACCAATCTCGGTTTCGAGTTTCACTTCGGGTGGATGCTCACAGATAATTGAGCCATAGTCACTCATAAGTGGCAAAACAGCCTTAATAGCGTGGGTGAGAAGACCTGCAGCATAGGGTGGGTCCAAAAAGACGTAATCAAAGGTGTCACGGCTCATAGCACAGTAGGAGGAGTAGTCCATTGTGAAAACCTTGGTTTTATCCTCTAAACCGCAAGCGGCAATATTTGCATTGATTACCTTTGCGGCTTCTTTGGAAGCATCTACAAAGACACAACTTTCGGCACCTCTGCTTATGGCTTCAATACCTAATTGTCCTGAGCCTGCAAACAAATCTAAAATTCGTCTTCCCTCGATATCAAAGTGAAGAGCGCTGAAAAGTCCCTCTTTCACTCTGTCCGGCGTGGGGCGTACATCTTTGCCCTCGGGAGAAACGAGGCGTTTCCCCTTTAATGTGCCGGTTATAACTCTCATAACATCACCAAATACAAAAAGTTAATACCACAGTATTATACATTTTGTATTATACCATTAAACCATACTGTTTGTCTATACTTTTTTTAAATTTAACAAGGGTTATTGGTTAGATTCAGATGATGTAGAAGAGTCATCATCGCCTTTGTAGTAGTTGACAGAAATTTCAACTTTAGCCTCTGCATTAACAGTTTCACCGGATTCCGGAACTTGTCTTAGAACGATACCATAGTCTTCATTAGAGTCTTTGAGTTTGTTAATGACTATATTTTCACGCAAAAATCCTTGCTTTAAGAGTTCTAAAATAGCCTCTTGTTCGGTGTGATATGTTACATCTGCTATCTCAAATTCTTTTGGGCCAAGAGAAATAATAAGTTCAATTTTAGTATCCCTGACAGCTAATGTGTCTTTTTTGAGGGACTGTGCACAAACAGTACCTCTTGCACAGTCGTTTGAATATTCTTTGCCTTTCAAAACAAATTCAAACATTTCCCATTCGCTGTTATCAACAATTTCTGAGAAATATTTTCCCTTTAAATCGGGGACGGGATACTGTTTTGCAACAGTCACAGCGTCGCTGTCAACATCACCGATTGAATCAACCTCCGGTGCGTCAATAGAAACCACGCTTTCGGTCAAGGAACTGTTTTCATCATTTTTAAAGACATAATCCTTGAAAACAGTAAATGCAAGAAGTGCCGCAATAGCAGCAAATACGAGCAAAGTGCAAAGCGAAGATATGATAATGTATTTTGCTGTGCTATTCTTTTTTGGAGCGTTTGATTTTACAGTTTTCTTTTCGACTACGGGAGCGGGTTTTTCAATCTCGCCGTAAACCAATTCGTTTTTAAAAGTTTCAATATTTTTGGTACGGTTTTTAGGTAACACCTGTAATCCGTTTGCAAGGCCTGCCAATACCTGATGAGGCAACTCCTCGGCAAACTTTGAGGGAATTGTCATAACATCATTTTCAATTCTGGCTGTTGCTACCGGAGGAGCAATACCTATAAGCACTCTGAAAAGTGTAGCACAAAGACCGTAAACATCTGTGTATGTATCAATTCCAAGATCACTTATTCCGTACTGCTCACAAGCTGAGAATCCGTCATAAAGAACAGTTTCAAGCTCGCTGCTTTTTTGGTGCAATTTCTTAACAGAGTATTTAGAAATTCTAAGTTTTCCGTCTCTGCCTACAATTATGGTATCGGCCGAAATGCCTGCGTGAATGTATCCTATATCATTCATACCCTCAACTGTATCAATAAGGGGCAGGAAAAGAGGACGGGCTTGCTCCCATTTAAGAGAACCGCCGTTTTTAATTAAAAATTCTTCAAGTGTAATTCCTGAAACAAATTCGCAAATCGAGTACGCAGTACCGTTTGCCTCAAAAACATCATAAATAGGCATTAGCGAGGGGAGTGTAGAAACAATAATAGAACGGTTAATATCTATAAATTCCAAAAGTCCCTCGTTAAAGGTGTATTTTCCGTCTTCTGCAATAGCAACTGTTTTATCGGGATTTCTGCGTGCAAATCCTTTAGGATAGTACTCCTTAATTTTAACCTTGCACATTTTTGCATTATCCCAACCCATGTAGGTTATACCCTCACCGTCGGTTTCGAGTGCTGCGCCTACATAGTAACGATTTTCTAAAACTGATTTTGTCGGCAAACATTCTGTAGGGTTTTTGGTAGTGTTGTCATATCCGCAAATAGGACAAACATTTTCCCCGCCATTGTCGCTCATACATCCTAAGCATAATCCTTCGGTATTTATCATAAAAAATCCTCCGAAATTAAATTACATATTTATATTTTACCATGCTTGTCAAGTCGGCTGGCAATTGGTATCATTTTCTTGAAAACACAGGTGTGGTGCGGTGTTATGCGCCTGTCCTCGTGCAAGGAGCCGAAATACCAATGACTGTATTCACAAGACCTGCCAATTTCCTCAAAATAACCGTTAAGCTTGTTGACGCGGTCACTGTCGCCTTTAAGCCACAGCATAGAACTTTTAACAAGTGATGGTGGTTCGTGGGTTATAATGTAATCCACTCGGCAGTTTGCTTCGTCAAGTCTTTTGGCACCCTCCGCCATTTCCTGAGGGGTAGGCTCTTCTTCTCTCCACCAAAGACCGTTTTCAATACGCATATCCTTGTCGGTGCTCTCACCTCCACCAAAAGTGAAAAAAGTTTTACCCTCTATATCAAAAATCTGTCCGCGCATAAGGTGGATTAGGTTTCCCTTGATACGGTGTACCATTCCGCCGTGCCAGTAGGTAGTACGGCAACGGTTAATTTTTTGCATATTATCGTGGGTGCCGTCAACAAAAGCGGTCACAAATCGGCGAGTGGATAGATAGTCAATTACTTCTCTTTCGGTTTTTGAACCGTCGAAAATATATCCAAAGTCGCCAGCTACAATAAGTACATCGCCAGCTTTTAGTCGTCTGAAATTTTTATCGTAAAGTCTTTCAAGACAGCCGTGCATATCTCCTGTAACGTAAACCATAATTTCCACCTCCCAGTTTAAAAAATACTTTTATTTTTTGATGATTTATGCTAATATATATATATACAGTATACCATATATTCGGAGAGATTTCTATGCTTAAAAGAATATTTTTCATAATTTTAACAATTTTGCTGTGTTTTTGTACTGTTTTAGCACCTATAAGCGTCTCTGCATACGAGGTTACAGGCTTTGAAATCAGCGCAAAGGCAGGAATGCTTGCGTCCCTTGATACAGGCGAAATGCTTTACAGCAATAATATAGATAAAAAGGTTTATCCTGCTGCAATTACTAATATTATGACTGCTATCGTTATTTTAGAAAGCGAAAAATATTCTCCTGATGCGAAAATCACTATGACCGAAAAGGCTTTGAATGATAATTTGGGTAGCGGAGTTACCGATTCCCACGTAAAGGTAGGGGAGAAAATAACCCATACTGACCTTCTTCATATGATTATAATGAGTTCTTTCGGTGATGTGGGATATCTTGCGGCAGATTATTTTTACGGCTCGTTTGACGGTTTTGTGTCAAAAATGAATGAGAAAGCTCGGGAAATCGGGCTTGAAAATACAAATTTCACTAATCCCTTAGGTACACATGACCACAACCATTACACGACGGTTAGCGATATTTATAAATTAACGGTATACGCTTTGCAAAATAAAACCTTTAAAGAAATTTGTGCAAAGCATAAGTATATGATTCCTGCTACTAATATGCAGGGTGAAAGACTTTTATCTACTACTAATTTCTTGCTAAAGGGAAGCAATTCCGGTTTTGAATACGCCTATGCTACAGGTGTCAGAACAGGCTTTACCGACGAAGCGGGCAGATGTATTGTATCTACTGCATCATACGGAGGAAATAATTACATTTGTATTTTAATGAATTCTCCGAATGACAAACTTAGGCGACCCGAACTTAAAGAATGTGCAAACCTTTTCCGCTGGGCGTTCAATAATTTTGAGCGTAAGGAAATCGCTACTTCTACCGAGCCTGTTTGCGAAGTTCCTCTCACTCTTTCAATGGAAACAGATTTTGTACCGCTTTATTTCGAAAAGCCCTTTATTTCGATACTTCCTAAAAATGCTGATGAATCAACCATAGTTATAAAACCCAGTCTTAAAAGTGAAAGTGTGAAAGCGCCTGTTAAGAAAGGTGAGGTTTTAGGCGAGGCAGAGGTTTTGTTTGCTGAAAAGGTAATCGGTAAGGTAAACCTTGTAGCAGGTGAGGACATAAAAGCCAATGCTATGCTTAAGGGGGTTGATTTTGTAAAAGGAATTTTCACC
>JAZOQF010000066.1:0-5244 GCA_045655905.1 Acutalibacteraceae bacterium
AATAGTTTTTTAAAAAGCCGTCTTAATTCTTAAGACAGCCTTGATTTAATCCTCAATTATGCCATTTTCCCTCATTGTTTTTATGAACACATTAGCATTATTGGTCGCCATTAGTATCGGCATATTAAAGGCATCTGCCAACAATTCAGGTATTTTTTCTTTTAAAACATCTTTTTCATACATCAAATTCCAAATATAAACAGCCGTTTCATTTAAAATTATAACATTTTCAAAGTCTTTAATAATTCTGCGGTCGGCAACTACAGTTTGCCTACCCGACAAAAGTTTTAATTTGAATCCTTTTTTTATTCTCATTTTAACACCACCTATTAATAAATAGTAAATTTATTTTAGTTTTTATTGCAAGTAAGGGAAAAGTTGTGTATAATGTATTTAATATTTTTTTCAGGAGAGATTTTATGCAAAACTCAGATGTTTTTTTCGAACAAATAGTTCCAATTAAAAAAAGCGGAGGTAACTGGGCTGCCCTTATAGGAATTTGGGTTTTAGCAGTTTTGTTAATTGCCTTTCTCTTTTTAACAAATTTCCTCGGTTCATTCTCATTGATTTTTTGTTTTGGTATTGGTTATGGTGCTTTTTGGCTCTCCAATAAATTTAATGTAGAATTTGAGTATATTATAACCAACGGAACATTGGATATTGATAAAATCATAAATAAAAGCTCTAGAAAACGAATTTTAAGTTTCGAGCTTTCTCAGGTTACAAGACTTGAAAAATACAACCCTGCTGCCACTACAAATATTAACCCAAAAGAAATTGTAATAGCTTGCAACCCACAAGAGAGCGATACTTACTTTTTAACAGCTGACAGAACCGGTAAAAAGAGTGTTAACTTAGTTTTCGCTCCCAATAAGAAATTACAGTCTGCAATCGAAAAGTTTGCTCCAAAATTTTTAACAAACAACATATTTAAAGATTAAGAAAGAACGGTGTCGTTAATGTCGGTACTAACCAAAGCGCAAATCACAAAAGCTGAGGAAACTGCCGTACAAAACGGCACCTTTTCCTTTAGAGATTTAATGTTCACAGCAGGCTCTTCTGCCGCAAAAATCATTGAAGAAAAATACGCAACCAAAAACCGGAAAATAGCAGTTTTGTGTGGCAAAGGAAACAATGGCGGAGACGGCTATGTTATTGCCGAGTATCTAAAATCCAAAGGCGCTATGATTACCATTATTGCACCATTCGGCGCACCTGTTACAGAAAATGCGAATTATTACTCGCAACAATGCACCTGCCAAATAACCGCTGACATAAATGAAGAATTTGATATTATTATCGATGCCCTTTTCGGAATTGGTTTTAAAGGCGAATTAGACCAAACAACATCACAACTCCTTGCCAAAGCCAACGCTATGCCTTGCGTGAAAATTGCAGTTGATATACCCTCTGGTGTCGAGTGTGACAATGGATTTGTGAATTCCATAGCCTTTAAGGCAGATTTAACGGTTACTTTTATCGCACTTAAACCCTGTTTCTTATTGCCAATGGGAAGTGAATATTGTGGTGAGGTAGTTGTGGCTCCTATCGGTGTTGAGATAACAGAAAAAGCCTACCATATTATAAAAGAACCTGTTTTTAAAGAACGCGCTCACAATTCCCATAAAGGCACCTTTGGTACTGCTCTCATAATTTGCGGTAGCTACGGTATGGCAGGAGCACTTATGCTGTCTGCCAAAGCCGCCCTTAGAAGCGGACTCGGCATTGCGAAATGCGTAATGCCTACATCCATCTACGAACCATTTACAAAGTTTTTGCCCGAGGCTGTGTGCATTCCCTCTAAGGAAACTAATAAAGGTACCCTTAAATTTAGCCGCACGGCACTAACAAAACTCACAGAAGAATCCGATGCCGTTTTGTTTGGTTGTGGTAGTGGACAACATAAGCATAACAAAAAGATACTAAAACACCTTTTAAAACATTCAAACAAACCTTTAGTAATCGATGCAGATGGCATAAACACCCTTAGTAGTTGCATAGAATTATTAAAACAAGCTAAAGCTCCTATAATTCTTACTCCCCACCCCGGCGAGATGGAAAGGCTTTGCAAAGTGGGTGTCGCCGAAATCGAATCTGACCGAGTAAAATATGCAAAAGATTTTGCACAAAAACATGGTTGCACCCTAATTCTCAAAGGTGCCAACACAATAGTCGCCGAAAAAAACGGTAATGTGAGTTTTAATATTCTCGGCAATTCGGGGATGGCAACCGGCGGCAGCGGTGATGTTTTAGCCGGCATAACCGTGTCACTTTGTGCGCAAGGTTATCAGACACAAGACTCAGCCAAATATGCCGTTTACCTGCACTCACTCGCGGCAGACAAAGCAATAGAAAAGAAAAGTCGGCACGCATTACTGCCTACCGACATTATAGAAGAGCTTTAGTTTTCTAAAGGTGTGTTTTATTTGCGAAAATTTGCTCTTTCACTGTTGTTAATCTTCTTTCTTTGTGGATGCGAGGACATAACTCAAGCCAAACCCGAAACTAGAAACCTTTCATTCACAGCGGTCACCGTTTTTGAAAACACAGAATATGTTTTATCGTGTAATACCGATGAAAACTCAAATCTTCATTTGACGGTTAACAAACCTGATAATATAGCAAATTTGAAAATGTTTTTTGCCGATAAAAATGTCAAGATTGACTATCTCGAATTAGAAAAAGAAATACCATTAAACAGTCTCGAAAGTGCCTCAGTTTTGAGAATACTGTACGAAGGAATTTTAAAAGCCTCCAAAACAGAAAATCTTTTAGTAGAGGATGACATATATTTTGTTCCATTCTCATTACAAGGCGAAAACTATTTCTTTTATTTCGGTCAAAGCGGTCTTCCCCTCGAGATAAAAAGTAAAGATAACAAACTTCAAATCTTTATTAAAGGTGTCACAATTTTAAACTGATTTTTTCAAAATCGCCGTCAGAACAGTTATATCGTCCTCATGGGCATCTGTTCGGCGGCGTTTTGCACCTTCGCACAGCCTTTCGGCAAGTTCTTGAGCAGAACCGTCGGTCCACCGCTCAATTTCATCCCTAATCCAATCTATGCCGTCAGTTGTGGCACCATCGGACATTAAAACTACAATATCCCCCTCTTTACATTTAACATTCGCCTTGTCAAATCCAATTTCTCTGAGAATTCCTGCAGGCAATGACGTGCTTTCGGCTTTTCCTGTTCTACCTGAACGACGAATAATGGTAGGTGCCGCTCCCGCCTTGTATAACTCGGCTTGTCCTGTAAAAAGGTCAATACTCGCCACATCAACGGTAGCCAATGATTCATCAGTAGATTTAAAAAGCATTGAAGAGTTTAAAAGTTTAAGTGAGCAGTCATACCCAAACCCCGCTTTAATAAGCCGTGATATCAATCCACACGCCATAGCCGAGTCTACGGCAGCTCTGCCACCCGTACCCATTCCGTCACTCAGTACCATAATAAAATGGCCTCGGCCATCGTTAAAATATTTATACGCATCACCGCACATCTTAGAATTATTAGCATTGATTTGCTCCACACCACAATCAATATTTAATTCTGCTTTTTCATTAAATACTATATATACCTCTCCGCCTATTTCACTAATATTCGGTATATTAAAATCTCGCTCGCAAACAACAGACATAAGTTTCATAACCTGAAGTTTGTTAATAACCAAATCTTTATTATTCTTGATTTTAAATTCTAAAGTCATTCGCCCATATTTATCAATTCGGCAACCCGCCTCATCTGCTATAATATCAAGACCTTTGAGAGCTACGGCGGCATTTTCCGCAATAACACTATCAAACCGTTCATCGTCGTTAAAATCTCTGCTCATATCCCGTAGCATATCAGAAATTCCATCAAATTGGTCAGAAACAACGCTTCGAACCTCATCTATGCGGTTTTCTGCCGCTATTCGTGAAGTAAACTCCGAATACTTTCTAAAGGTCACATTCGTCATTTTAGAGACACGTAAGCATCTGCCTTTAAACTCTTCAGAAACGGCATTTTCGAGATTTGTCTCACCACTTTTAATTGCCTTTGTAATTCCCGTCACAGCATCGACAGTACTGCCACGCTTGTTTTCCCAACAATGCACCCTCAATTTACATCCGCCACACGCTTCCTCCTCTATAGAATAAATCACTCGGGAAAAGTCGGGAGCGTTTATTTTAGATAACTGAGCCGACACCTGTTCTACCGTTTCAGATATATCCCTTAATGCGTTAGATGCCATATCAAGACGCATTGTAAGGGATTTTTTTATGCCTGTAGGTACAGTCAGTTTTGGAGTGACAGAAAACAGTTTTCCTATAGTTGAACTTAAATTTCTCGGCATTGTAAAAAACAGCAAAGACGCCAAAACTGTTTCGGCAGCAGTTTGGGAAATAGCAACCACATCACCCGAAGAAACAGTTCCTATAAAGCCAAAAAGTAACATAACACATATTTGGGCAAATTTCCCCATCTTAGCAAAAACACCGCACATAAGTCCGGCAAGGGCTACCGTTATTCCAAGCGTTCCTGCCGAACCCGTAATTAAAAACGAAAAACCTATTGTGATTCCACTTACAGCACCCGAAATAATTGCCCCGTATTTAGAAGCGCTTAAAATTAAGAAAAAGCCTAAAATTCTTCCAAGCGATATTCCAAAAACACTAAATTCATATAAACCAATAACAATAAGGCTCGCAGTCAAAAGCAGGCTTGCAAGTTCATCGGAAGAAAAGCCTACATGTTCTTTGTCAAATGCCTTAAAGGTTTTACTTACAAAATAGGCTAATGCTCCACAAAACAGTCCCTCTGTCACAATGGTTAAAACATTGGCTTGTCCCGAACTTACGGAAGTAAAACCCGTTAGAGTACACGCCAAAAATGAAATTGTTGCACAAAACAAAGGACTGTTTGAGATTTTTTTGTAGTTTGAAATTAAAAGTTTAATTGAAAGTATGGCAAATAATGCTGCTATGTACCTAAAACCCGACGAACCCGATGCCGGTATAAAATAACTTATAAAAGCACCCAAAGTGGCCGCAGGGACAAATACAGGCGAACAACCGCCTAAAAAACTAATTCCAAACGGAATTAAATCATTTAAAATCATTCCCCTGCTTGCAATAGCAGAAATAAGTCCTATAAAAATATGCGTTGTGACCGCTATGCTTAACTCTTTGACAGTATAGTTTTCAATCCTTGCCGTCACCTTTACGTTTTCCTTCAAAACTATCACCCCGATTTTTCAT
>JAZOQF010000067.1:0-8806 GCA_045655905.1 Acutalibacteraceae bacterium
CGACGTACGGGTTCAAGTCCCGTCACTCGCACCAGTCGAGAGCCTCGACACGCAATTCGCGTGCTGAGGTTCTTCTTTTTTACAATTTCTACTACGCGTTGAAATTGGCAATGAAATTTCTAATCAAATTCCCAAAACAGACCTTTAGGTTTGGTTTGGGAATTTTTTTATTAAGTTAATATGGGAGTTGAAACTAAAAAGAGCCTTGCCACGCTTTTTTGCGTGTCGAGGCTCTTTTTAGTTTTTAAGCTGGGAATTTATGTAGTTTAGCACATGCTTTTTATTTGCGCTCCACAAAGGTGCTACTAATTTTCGCTTGTCGCCGTCGCCTGTGATACGGTGGATTACTATATCTTTCGGAAGAACTGCAAGACATTTTTTTAGTATCTTGGTGTATTCTTCTAATGTAAGGCATTTGAATTTGCCCGATAAATAGTCTTTTTCGAGGTCAGTATCGCTTAGGACATGCAAAAGCTGAAGCTTTATTCCGTCGGTACCCGATTCGCCGATATATTTTGCAGTTTCAACTATCATATCTTCTGTTTCGAAAGGAAGACCTATAATCATATGGGTTATAACCTTAACGCCGACTTGTTTTAATTTCAAAAGAGCCTCGTCATATACCGAAAGGGGATAGCCACGCCTTATATACTCGGCTGTGGTTTCGTGAATGGTCTGAAGTCCTAATTCTACCCAGACAGGTTTTATTTTGTTAAGACGCTCAAGCAACTTTAAAACTTCCGGTGGCAGGCAGTCAGGCCTCGTGGCTATTGATAAAATAACGACATCGGGGTGGAGGATTGCCTCGGTAAAAATTTTTTCCAAATAATCAATAGGGGCGTAGGTATTTGTGAAACTTTGAAAATACGCTATGAATTTAGTAGCGTTTGTTTTATTTCTGATTTTAAGCTTGGCGTGCTCTATTTGATCGGTTGCAGACATATTGCAAGGTGTGGCAAAACTGCCCGAGCCGTCCTCGCCACAAAAGATACACCCGTTATGCCCGAGTGTTCCATCTCTGTTAGGGCAGGTGGTGACGGCGGAAAGGGCTAATTTATATATTTTACAACCGTATTCTTTCTTTAAAAAATCGTTTAGTGTGGTGTGCATTTTTTATTCTCCTTTACAAACATTTTACCACATAAAAAATATAAATCAACTAGGTGGCGGTTTTAATTGTCCGTTTTGGGCGAATGGGTTTGTCAAAAATTGTTGTAAAAGCAAAAATTATGTAATTATCTAAAATTTCTTTACGTATTTTGTAGAAATGCTTGCAATTTAAGGTAATATATGGTAATATATGTAAAAATTAAACTGAGGAGAAAGAAAGTTATGGAAAAACAGTTAAAAATTGTGGTTGCTGACGATTCGTCAGAATTGGGCGGGAATTGTGCCAAAACATTTAAGGCATATGGTATGAAGGTTTCGCTTTGCGCAAAGGATGGCGCAAAGCTGTTAGATATGGTAAAAGCAGAGTTGCCTGACGTTGTTTTGGCAGATGTTTTTATGCCGAATCTTGATATATTAGGTGTTATGAAAGGCATTAAGGTAAGTGACATTAAAAATAAACCTATGGTAATGGCAATGTCGGCCTTTGACAATGGCAGGCTTGAAAAAGAGCTTATTGAAACCGGTGTGGAATATTATTTTCTAAAGCCGTTCGACATTAACACGGTCGCTGAGCGAATCCTTCAACTTTCCGGTTGGAAAAATGAAAAGTCGCCGATTGTGGTCCGTGACAATGTTGTGACTGACACACAACTCGAAATGATGATAACCGATATCATTCATCAAATCGGAGTACCTGCACATATTAAAGGATACCATTACTTAAGAGAAGCAATTATTCTTTCGATAAAAAACAGCGATATTATAAATTCTGTTACCAAGCTTTTGTATCCTACAGTAGCCAAAAAGCACAGTACCACGGCATCACGTGTTGAGCGTGCCATCCGTCACGCCATTGAGGTTGCGTGGGACAGGGGAGACATTGATGTACTTAATTCCTATTTTGGATATACAATTCAAAATGAGAGAGGTAAGCCGACTAATAGCGAGTTTATAGCTATGATAAGCGATAAATTAAGACTCAAACTTAAAATAAGTTAATAAAAAACTGCCGAGATTTTCTCGGCAGTTTTATTTTACAATAGATTTTTTCTCAAATCTTCGGGTGTTTTGTGTGAAAGATATGCGGGCGGAACATCAAAAACAGTTTTGCATCCTGTTTGCCCCTCTTTTTGAAGCCGTACTGCTGCTCTAGCGTAGGCGACGATGACAGAAGATGTGAATTCGGGGTTGGAGTCGAGTTTCAAACTGTACTCTATTATATGTGTGTTTTCTTTGTTAAGGCCTGTTTTACCGCTTCTGATAACCATTCCACCGTGAGGAATACCGCTGTGGTCACGTTTCATTTCTTCTAATGTGATAAAATTAACGGTGGTGTCGTAATCTGCGAAATAGTTAGGCATGGTTACAATTTCTTTTTCTATCCTTGCTTTGTCGGCTCCTTCTTCGGCAACCACAAAGCAAAGGCGAGTGTGCTTTTGTCTTGTTGTAAGTTCAGGGTTTTCACCGTTTCTTACAGCCTCAACGGCACTATCAACAGGGATGGTGTACTGACGGGCATCAATAACACCGTCAATTCTTCTTATTGCATCGGAATGTCCTTGACTAACGCCTTTGCCCCAGAAGGTATAATCCTTTCCGTCAGGCAAAACAGCCTCGGCATAAAGGCGGTTGAGCGAGAACATACCAGGGTCCCAACCGACCGAAATCATAGCGATATTGCCGCCCTTTTTAGCTTGAGCGTCAACCTTTTCAAAATGCTCGGGTATTTTTGCGTGAGTATCAAAGCTGTCCACAACATTAAAATGCTCGGCAAGCTCGGGTGTTTGAACGGGAAGGTCTGTTGCAGAGCCGCCACATATAATAAGGACATCAATATTATCCTTATGCTGAAGTATATCATCAAGTTTGTAAACATTGGCACCTGTAAGGGTTTTAACGGTTTTGGTGTCACGGCGGGAAAACACACCGTAAAGGGTAGTGTCAGGGTTTTGCATTATTGCGCTTTCGGTACCTCTACCTAAATTACCGTAGCCAACGATTCCTATTCTAATCATTCATGTCACTCCTTGTGGAAATTACAATGAATATTTTATCATTTTATTATCATTTAATCAATATTTTTTTAAATTTGGGAGAAAAAATGAATATATGTATACATGTATTTTTGCGTTTTAGCTAAATGTGATTTTCCGATTTGTGTGTTTTTTGGAACAATTTTAGATATTTTTAAAATTAGTTTTCTTTTATTGACAAAGAAAATCACGCGTGATATATAGAAAATAGAATTGAAAAATAAAGTGAAAGGGAGAGAAAAATGGATTTATTTGACTTACTAACAATGGTCGGTGGTTTGTGCTTATTTTTATTCGGTATGAATATTATGGGCGATGCTCTTGAACGCCGAGCAGGAGGAAAATTGGAATCAATACTTGCCAGACTCACAACTAATAAATTCGCTGGGCTGTTCACGGGAATCGGAGTAACGGCTGTAATTCAAAGTTCATCTGCCACAACGGTTATGGTGGTGGGCTTTGTAAACTCGGGACTCATGAGCTTGAAACAGGCTATTAATGTTATAATGGGTGCTAACATAGGTACTACTGCAACCTCTTGGATTTTATCCCTTGGAGGTATTAGTGGGGATAATATAGTAGTGCAGTTGCTAAAACCAATGTCATTTACACCTGTCCTTGCTTCGATAGGTGTTATAATGTATATGTTCTGCAAGAAGAATAAAACAAAAGATACAGGAACAATATTTTTAGGCTTTGCGGTATTGATGTTCGGTATGGACATTATGAGCGATTCGGTTTCGGGTCTTGCTGACATTCCTGCGTTTACTAACATATTTTTAATGTTTAAAAATCCGATTTTGGGTATGCTTGCGGGTGCTATTCTTACCGCTGTTATACAATCAAGTTCGGCTTCTGTTGGTATTTTACAGGCTCTTGCAATGACAGGCGCCGTACCCTACGGAGCGGCAATACCGATTATAATGGGACAAAATATAGGAACCTGTATCACAGCAATGCTATCGTCGGTAGGTACAAACAGAAACGCTAAGCGTACTGCTTTTGTTCACCTTTCGTTTAATGTAATAGGTACGATTGTGTGGCTTACAGTGTTTAGTATTATAAAATACACCGCGGCGCCTACTTTGTTTGATGCGCCGGCAACGATGGCAGGAATAGCAGTTTCTCACTCATTGTTTAATATTGCTTGCACAATTTTATTGTTACCAACATCGGCACTTCTCGAAAAGATATCATATGTTTTGGTTCCTGAAACTGAAGAGCCTGACAGTATAACAACTCTTGATGAGCGTTTATTGGTAACACCTGCTATAGCGTTGGAACTTTGTCGAGATAAGGTTGTTAAGATGGCTGAAATTTCCATAAATGCCATGAAAGATGCTTTGCAGTGTCTTAGTGGATACTCTGAGGATATAGCCGAGAATGTTCGCAATGCTGAAGAGAAAACCGATAAATATGAGGACTTAGTTGGTACTTATCTTGTAAAGTTGAGTGTAAATAAAATCAGTGACCATCATAGTGCCGAAGCAGCTAAACTGCTTAAGATTATCGGTGACCTTGAAAGAATTTCCGACCATGCGGTAAATATTATCGATTCTGCAGAAGAAATTGATGAAAAAGGAATAAACTTTTCTGAAAAGGCCAAGTCTGAACTTAAAAATATTTGCTGTGCTTTGGAGGAGATATTAGACCTGTCATTTATGGCTTTTGTGAATAATAATTTTACCGCTGCTGAAATGGTTGAACCTTTGGAACAGGTTGTGGACGAATTGAAAGATATGATGAGAAACAACCATATTATTCGTTTGCAGCAGGGAATTTGCAGTATGGAAACAGGTTTTGTTTGGTCAGATATTCTTACTGATATAGAACGCACATCTGACCACTGTTCAAATATAGCGGGTTGTGTAATCGATGCAAAGGATTCGAATCTTAATCTGCATGCCTCTTTGAGCGCAATGAAAAAAGAAAGTTCATACTTCAAAGAGCAGTATAAAGTATACGCTAAAAAATATCTGCCCAATTAAAGGAAAAGGCCTCGACGAAAAGTCGGGGCTTTTATTTTTTTAAGATGACTGTAAAAAAATAAAAAAATTCCCAAAAAGTGCTTGACTATTGTTTTGGTTTAATATATAATAACTTATTACTGATGATGATGGGATATTGTGCACCTAATGACGGTCGAGCCTTGTAATTTAAAGGCGAAAATGGTGCGAAAAATCCCGATTATCGAGGATATATAAAAGGCTGTGAAGCCTTAAAATCTACGGAGGAGTGATTGTATACCTATGGAGTCAACTTCAATGGTAAAGCCTGTAACAATGGGCAACAATACCCGTATGACCTTTTCGAAAATCAATGAAGTTATTGATATGCCTAACCTCATTGAAATTCAGAAGGACTCGTACAAATGGTTTGTAGAGGAGGGTCTTAAGGAAGTATTCCGTGATATGTCGGCCATAACCGACTACAGCGGAAATTTGCAATTAAGCTTTATTGACTATCGTTTTGACGATAAGCCGAAGTACGATGTTGCAGAATGTAAATCCCGTGACACCACCTATGCAGCACCTTTAAGGGTTACTGCACGCCTTGTTAACAATGAGACAGGCGAAATTAAGGAAAGCGAAGTTTCAATGGGAGATTTCCCCTTGATGACTGAATCCGGAACCTTTGTAATAAACGGAGCCGAGCGTGCTATTGTTTCGCAGCTTGTTCGTTCTCCCGGTGTTTATTTTGCTGAAAAGGTAGATGAAAAAACCGGTAAAAGATTGTTTTCCTCCACGATTATTCCTAACCGTGGTGCTTGGCTTGAGTATGAAACTTCGGTTAATGATGTTTTATATGTAAGAATAGATAAAAACCGCAAACTTCCTTTGACTACATTTATCCGTGCATTAGGTTTGGCTACTAATGACCAGATTCGTCAGGTTTTCGGTGAGGACGAGCGTCTTGCAGCAACCTTAGAGGCTGACGATACAAAGAGTGTAGAGGAAGCATTGGTTGAGGTTTATAAAAAGCTTCGTCCAAGTGAGCCTGTTACTATCGAGGGAGCACAAAGCTATTTAGCTCAATTATTCTTCGATGCTCACCGTTATGACATATCTCCTGTAGGAAGATACAAATACAATAAGAAGTTAAGCATCGCAGCTCGTATTAAGGATGCTGTTTTGTCACGCCCTGTTGTAGACCCGATGACAGGCGAGATTTTAGCAGATGCTGATACTAACGTTTCAAGAGACTTGGCAAATCTTATCGAATCCAAGGGTGTTAACGAAGTTTATGTAAATGTAATGGATTTTGAGGGTAAGGTTAGCGAGGTTAAGGTTCTTTCAAACGGAATGGTAAACATCGCAGATTTTGTTGAACTTACCGAAGAAGAATTGAAAGACCTTGAAAAGCAAGGTATATACGAAAAGGTTTCCTTTGCAGCATTAAAGGAACTTTTGGAAACAACAAACTCCAAAGAGGAGCTTATCGAGGCTGTTGTTAACTCCGCTGATGTTCTTATTCCTAAGCACATCGTTGTTGATGATATATTTGCATCGGTTAGCTATTTCTTAGGATTACCTCATAACGTAGGTTGTATAGATGATATCGACCATTTAGGAAACCGCCGTATCCGTTCTGTTGGTGAGTTATTGCAGAATCAGTTCAGAATCGGTATTTCCCGTATGGAAAGAGTAGTCCGTGAGAAGATGACTTTACAATCTCAGGACCCCGACAGCATTACACCTCAGTCTCTAATTAATATCCGCCCTGTTGTTGCGGCTATTAAGGAGTTCTTTGGTTCTTCTCCGTTGTCACAGTTTATGGACCAGACAAACCCATTGTCCGAGCTTACCCACAAGCGTCGTTTGTCGGCTCTCGGTCCCGGCGGTTTGTCAAGAGACAGAGCATCATTCGAGGTGCGTGACGTTCACTACACCCACTATGGACGTATGTGTCCTATCGAGACTCCTGAAGGTCCTAACATCGGTCTTATCTCTTACCTTGCAACATTTGCTAAGATTAACAAGTACGGTTTTATTGAAACCCCATTCCGCAAGGTTGACAGTGCTACAGGTAAGGTTCTCGATGAGGTGCAGTATATGGCTGCTGACGAAGAGGACGATTATTATGTAGCTCAGGCTAACGAGCCTTTAGATGAAAACGGTTACTTTATTAATAAGCGTGTTAACGCCCGTTACCGTGAGAGCTTCCAGGAAATCGAACCAAACCGTGCAGAGTTTATGGACGTTTCTCCTAAGATGGTTGTATCTGTTGCTACGGCTATGATACCATTCCTTGAAAATGACGATACCAACCGTGCACTCATGGGTTCAAACATGCAGAAGCAGGCTGTTCCGCTTCTTAAACCTGAGAATCCGATTGTTGCTACCGGTATGGAATATAAAGCAGCTGTTGACTCCGGTGTTGTAGTTCTTGCTAAGCGTGCAGGCGAGGTTACTTTTGTTTCTGCGGATATTATTAAGGTAAGAGCTAAAAACGGAGAAATTGATGAGTATAAGCTCATTAAGTTCTTGCGTTCTAACCATGGTACCTGTATCAACCAGAAACCTATTGTGGCTGTTGGTCAGAAGGTTAACGAGGGCGATGTAATCGCTGACGGTCCTGCTACATCCAACGGTGAAATTTCTCTTGGTAGAAATGCACTTATCGGATTTATGACCTGGGAAGGTTACAACTACGAGGACGCTGTTCTTATTAACGAGCGTTTAGTTCGTGATGATATTTACACTTCAATTCACATTGAAGAATATGAAATAGAAGCTCGTGACACCAAGCTTGGACCTGAGGAAATCACAAGAGATATCCCCAACGTTGGTGACGATGCTTTGCGTGACCTTGACGAGCGCGGTATTATCCGCATCGGTGCTGAGGTTACAGCAGGTGACATTCTTGTTGGTAAGGTTACACCTAAGGGCGAAACCGAGCTTACAAGTGAAGAAAGACTTTTACGTGCTATTTTCGGTGAAAAGGCTCGTGAGGTTAGAGATACATCACTCAGAGTGCCACACGGTGAGTATGGTACCATCGTTGATGTTAAGGTATTTACCCGTGAGGATTCTTCTGAGTTAAGCCCCGGTGTAAATGTTGTTGTTCGTTGCTACATCGCTCAGAAACGTAAGATTTCTGTCGGCGATAAGATGGCAGGACGTCACGGAAACAAGGGTGTTGTATCCCGTATTTTACCAAGCGAGGATATGCCTTTCTTACCAGACGGTACTCCGCTTGATATAGTTCTTAACCCATTGGGCGTTCCGTCCCGTATGAATATCGGTCAGGTGCTTGAGGTACACTTAGGTTACGCTGCAAGAGCGCTTGGCTGGAATATATGCACACCTGTATTCGACGGCGCACACGAGGAAGATATCCGCAAGTGCTTCGATATGGCTGAGGATTACACCAAGAACGATGATTATGCACTAAAGAATGGTGCAGGTCTTGACTTCTCTAAGATTCCTATGCGTGAAGATGCTAAAACTCAGTTGTTTGACGGTAGAACAGGTGAGCCTTTCGATAACCCTGTAACCGTTGGTTATATGTATTATCTCAAGCTCCATCACTTGGTTGATGATAAGATTCACGCTCGTTCAACCGGTCCTTACTCACTCGTTACACAGCAGCCTCTCGGCGGTAAAGCTCAGTTCGGTGGTCAGCGTTTCGGTGAGATGGAAGTTTGGGCACTTGAAGCTTAT
>JAZOQF010000068.1:0-12161 GCA_045655905.1 Acutalibacteraceae bacterium
ACACCCGCACCCTGTCACTCCAACCAAAAAAGCATTTGTGCCGTATGAGTTGTACTCTTAAGGATAGTAATTTAAAAGGCAGAAACGATTTTTCGTTTCTGCCTTTTGCTATAAGGTTTTAGGATATCCTAAAGAATTGGAAAATGTGATATACATTTTCCCTGCTTGTTACGGTATGAGACAAAACTGTTGACAAGTTTTGTCCTAAATGATATCATTATATCAAGATTGAACGATATCGTTTAGGAGGTGCTATCTTTGGTTAAAGAGAATAAAGCCACTCGAACCAGACAAGTCCAATTTAGAATGGATCCCAATAAAGTAAAACGTTTACTTGCAGCCATTGCCTATGATGACAATATGCATAGTATGGCAGATTTGTTTAACAAAGCGGCCGATGAATATTTAAAGAAGCAGGAAAAAAACGGAGGAAAAGGCAATGACAAATAAGATTGTATATCGTACTGAAGACGAGGTTAGAGATAGTGCAAAAATTCAACTTGGATTTGATAAGGTTGAAGCTAATATAAAGCAAGGAACTGGACAAATTACAACTTTTAATCAATTAGGATTCAAAGGTGTAATAGATAAACCTGACGGATGGTATCTTCCAAATGACTGTAGTTTGCCTGCAATTATTTTGGAAACGAAATCCGAGCAGGAAGATATTTCCCTACAGAAATGGGCGAATGAACTCATAAAAAACTGTAATATTGTTCTAACAAAATATAAAAATGTTTGTGGAATACTATACAATGGTGTAGATATAAGAGTTTTCAAAAACAACATTGAGATATCTGCTAATGAGATTTCAAACATTTTACAAGACAAGTCGTATTATTTAGCAATGTTTTCTCAAGATACAATAGATAAGCAACACATTTATAACTTAACAAAACGCATCAATGATTGTTTACATACTGAGTTTGGTATTAAAAATTTATATCATAGAATGATATTTACTGCTTGTGCTTTGGTTGCTAAAAGATACGGTGCATTATTAGTTAAGAATATGGATTTTACTTTGATGAAAAATTCTATTCTTAGCACACTCTCAAAATCATTAGAAGAAAGCAGAAAACAAAACTTGAAACTCGATTTGCTAACAGAAGTATATGCCGAAATCAAAATGAACAACACAACCAACCAAGAAGCTATTAATAATTTTATTTCTTGGGTTTCTGAGATTTCAGATTGTGTTAATTCAGATTATTGGAACGGCGAAGACGTTATGGGTATATTCTTTAACGAGTTTAACCGATACAAGAAAAAATCCGAAAGTGGTCAGGTTTTCACTCCTGACCACATTACCTCTTTTATGTATAGGCTAATTGAGGTTAATCAAAATGATAAAGTGTTAGATGCCGCTTGCGGTTCGGGAGCTTTTTTGGTAAAAGCAATGTGTAATATGATGAAAGAAGCTGGTGGAATTAATACTAAAAAGGCATCTAAAATAAAGGACACACAACTATACGGTATTGAATTTGACAGAGAAATATTTGCTCTTGCCTGTGCGAATATGCTTATCCATAAAGACGGCAAAACAAACTTAGAACACCTTGATAGCAGAACGCAAGAAGCTTGTGATTGGATAAAATCTAAAAGCATTACGAAAGTGCTGATGAACCCACCTTTCGAGTCTAAATATGGTTGTTTAACAATCGTTGAAAATGTACTGAAAAATGTGCCGAGAAACACAAAATGTGCTTTTATTCTTCCTGATAAAAAATTAGAAAAAGACAAAAAAGGAAGAAAACTTCTCAAGCACAGCACCCTTGAAAAAATCATAAAACTGCCTGAAAAAGTTTTCTCAGAAGGCGTCACAACCTCAATCTTTATTTTCACAGCAGGAGTTCCGCAAAACGATAAAGAAATCTTTGCTTGTTACATAGAAGAAGATGGTTTGGAAACAGTAAAAAATCAAGGTAGACAAGACATTAAAGACAGATGGCAAAGCATTGAAGATAGATGGGTGGATATTATCCGTAAACAATCGGGTGACGATACCGTTCAATGGATTAAGCCAACTAAAAACTTGAGTTATCAAATGCCTGAGAAACCATTTGAAATTTTCGAAGAAGATTTCACCAAAACGATGATGGACTATTTAATTTTTAAACAAGGAATAGATGCTAAAGATCTAAATGAAAAATTATTGCGAAGTGTATTATATAATTCAAATATAACTAACGATGGATGTAATACAACAATCGTTATAAAGGGTGGTAAGATAGATGAGTAAAATTGACACATCACAATGGGGAAGTTTTAAGGTTGGTGATCTATTTGACGCAGAGCGCGGAAAAGTTAAAAATTTACAAAACCAAAACGGAGGGAACACGCCAGTAATTGCTGCTGGCGGTTTTAACCAAGGAATTGCCGGTATGTATGATGTTCCTGCGTTATATGAAAATAAAATAACAGTTTCTTGTAATGGCGCTGGCTGTGGAAGCGTGTTTTATCACCCATATAAATTTAATCTTAATGGAGATGCTATTGTCTTAACAGAATTATACCCTATGTCTGATTTAACAAAACAATTTATTTCTTGTATGTTAAATGGCGTATTAACGCGAAAATACAGTTATTCAGAAAAGTGTTCTGCAGATAAAGCTAAGAATGAAATCATAAAATTACCTATTGATGAGTCCGGTAATCCCGATTTTTTGTACATGGATAAATATATGAAGAATTTGGAACAAGAGATTAGTTCTTCGTTGTCTAACTTGCTATCTGCGCTTATTGACTATTAAGCACATATAATTATTTTATAAAAAATCCCTTTGATTTTTTATAAATAGTTTGCACAAACAAAAAGCTGTGTAGAAAATTTCTACACAGCTTTTTTACTGTCTTTTAGGATACAACTCTTATGGCACAGGTGCTTTTTTAATGCACGTTTAATATTTATATCATTGATTTTGATTTTTTATGGTGTTATAATAACATAAAACAACTCGCAAATATGATGAAAACGATGTCACATAGGAAGGGGTAATGTTTTATGTTTAAACCGATTCTTCGTTTTTTGGTTTGTAGTGACGTGCACTATGAAGATACCGAAACACATGCGCGCGAGCGTTTCGAAAAATTTGTTTCTGTAGGTTATCAGCTTGCTGATGAATGTGAAGAATACTCTGCGCTTGATGCGTTGTATATATGTGGTGATTTCACCGACATTGGTACCGAAAAGCAGTTTCTTGCTTTCCGTGATTCGCTTCAGCGTACCGTTCGCCCCGGCACCAAAGTCGTACCGATTTTGGGTGGTCACGAATTTTACCATTGTGTTGGCGAAGAACCTGAGGATAGGCGCAAACTGAGTAGTATACTAGCTCCTGATTTTTCTTCTGCGATTCAAAGTCCGCATTTTGCAGAAGAGCGTTTGCGCACTATTTTAAATTCCGAACCCGACCGTCATGAGATTATAAACGGGTTTCATTTTATCAGCGTTTCGAGTATGCGTGACAAATCTCAATGGTTTGATGCTTTTCCACAAGCAAAACGAGAATGGGCAATCGAAGAACTGCGCAAAGCTGTTGCTGACACGCCAAAGCGGCCGGTATTCTTCTTTCATCACGCTCACGTTGCTCAAACTGTTTATGGTGAGCACATTTGGGGCGCAAGGGAATTTTGTCTGCCGCTTGTTAATTTCCCACAAGTCGTGGATTTTTCGGGACATTCGCACGTTGCTTGTACCGACCCTCGCACGATTCATCAGCGAGATTTTACCTGTATTGGTACAGGTGGTATTTATTCTTTGTCTTATAATGATTTCAATGCGACCGGTTGGAGTGGTCGAGAATCCAAACAGGTGTCTCAGGGGCTTCTTGTCGAAGCTAATGCCGAGGGTGATTTGAGAGTACGTGTAATTGATGCGGCAGAGGGTGTTGTTCGCACAGAACGAATCATCGAACAACCGTGGAATCCTGACGCTTATGTTTACACCGACCGCCGTGCACTAACCGAAACAGCGCCGGAATTTGCACCTGATGCGACCGTTACGGCAACTGTTGACGAAACGAAAATTTCAGTCACATTCCCTCAGGCGCTTGGAGAAACTGCACAGTATACTGTAAATCTTCGCCGCTTTAAAGACAATTCTGTTGTCGGTCGTGCGGTTGTATGGTCAAAGCAGATTTTTCTTCACCCACCCGAAACACTTACTGTATCATTTGAGAATATCGAGACGGGTGAGTATGTTGCCGAAGTAGAACCGAAAGGATATTTTGGTGCAATGGGAAAGAAAATCTCTACAACCGTTACAATATAAAGTATAAAAGCTTTGCGACTGTTTTGTTTGCAAAGCTTTTTATTTTACGGTATTGTATGTTCAGTTTATCTGCTGAGGTTTTGTGCATATTTTAATTTGTTTTGTCTATTGAATAGCGTATGTATTGGGTATATAATGAAAAAGGAATATTTGGAAAGAAGGTTATGAAATGAAAGAATATGAGAGTTTTGACCGGATAGGTACTACACCTCACAGAAGTTACTACATACCTTTTGCAGAAAATGACAAACCAGGTAAAAAGCTTGGTATTCTTGACAGAACAACAAGTTCTCGCTTTTTATCACTTGACGGTGTTTGGCAGATAAAACAGCTCGAACACGTTGAGGATTTCGATATTAACGAGTCTTTAGCAGGTGCTATACCTGTGCCATCTTGCGTACAGATGCACGGTTATGACAGAATTCAGTACCTTAATGTCAGATATCCATTTCCTGTCATATTGCCTCACATAACCTACGATAATCCTTGTTGGCATTATCGTCGTACCTTTAATCTTAAAAAAGAACAAGGCGAAAGATATTATATCAATTTTGAGGGAGTGGACAGTGCGTTTTACTTATATGTAAACGGCACTTTTAAGGGATACTCTCAAATCTCGCATGCTACAAGCGAGTTTGACGTTACGGAACTTGTAGTAAGCGGTGAAAACACTATCGATGTGCTCGTTCTTAAATGGTGCATTTCTACATATTTGGAGTGTCAGGACAAATTCCGTTTTTCGGGTATTTTCAGGAGTGTGTATATGCTCACTCGCCCCGAAAAGCATATTACCGATTATAAAATCGAAACAGATTTCAACGGTACGAGCGGAACACTCACCTTTATAAACGAAAGCGATGTTGACATAAAGTTAGTATTAGATGATAAATCTGCGCTCGTTGCGGCTAATACAAAAAAAGACATTGAGGTTGAAAACGTAAAACTTTGGACAGCTGAGAATCCAAACCTATACACATTAGAACTTTATGCTAATGGTGAAAAGATAATTGAAAATGTAGGTTTTTGTAAGGTTAGCATTGATGGAAAGGTTTTCAAAATCAATGGCGAAGCCGTGAAACTTAAGGGCGTAAACCGTCACGATTTTAACTGTGAAACGGGAGCAACCGTCACTTTAGAGGATATGGCGAAAGACATTCATTTGATGAAAGAGTTGAACGTTAATGCTGTTCGAACTTCGCACTATCCTAATTCGCCTGAATTCTATATGCTTTGCGATACATTCGGCATATATGTTATGGATGAAGCAGACCTTGAAATGCACGGAGCTGCTTGTAGGCAGGGTGGCTGTGAAGTTCCTCTTTGGAAAGAATATGCAGAAAACGAGTTCTTCACAAAGGGCATTACCGACAGACACACAGCTCTTGTTGAGCGTGACAAAAACAGACCTAGCGTTATAATTTGGTCGCTTGGCAATGAAAATTCTTTCGGAAAAGCTTTTATTGAAGGCGCGACTCATATTAGGAATAGAGATACCACAAGACCTGTTCACTATGAGGGCTTGCAATTGGCAGACAGTAAGTACTATTATACTGAACTTGTTGATATGGTTAGTATGATGTATCCATCGGTTGCTACCATTCGTGAAAAAGTTCTTGAAAATCCCGAGGAAACTCGTCCGTTTGTTTTGTGTGAATACACCCATGCAATGGGCAACAGTTGTGGCGACATTGCTGAATATTGGGATTTGATATACAATAACGAGCAGATGATGGGCGCATTTGTTTGGGAGTGGGCAGACCACGGTATTAAGACCGAAAAAGGTTTCTTGTACGGTGGAGATTTTGGTGAGAGCGAGCACGATGGCAACTTCTGCGCAGACGGCCTTTTAACCCCCGATAGAAAGCTGAAGTCTAACGCTATTGAGATGAAAGCTGTATATGGTGGCAAAATAAAATCCGATGTATGCTCCGTCGAAATTCCTGCAAAACGCGGCAATTCTTCGAGCGAAGTGAAAATTGAAGTTAATGAACATACAGGTGAAATTACTTCAATCAAGGCTGATGACAAGGAAATTTTGCGAACACCGCTACACTTGAATATTATGCGTTATATAGATAATGACCGTACTCTTATTGGTCAATGGTTCGACAAATACCGTCTGATAGTTTGCAAACCACAGATTTTCTCTTTTGAAAAGGATGAAAATTGCTATAAGTTCAAGGGTTGTCTTGCGGCAAATTGCTTAATGCCGGCGGTTGAGTTTGATATGGTTTACGAGGTGTGTGGAAACACCTTGAGTGTAGATGTAGAGTACAAAATAGCCGATTATATAAAGAATTTACCGAGATTTGGTATTGAATTCGGTGTGGATAAAACAAATGCTGATTTTTCGTATGTTGGCTTTGGACCATATGAAAGCTATATTGACAAGCACATTGCTTGTGAGTATGGTTATTATGAAAGCACAGCTAAAGAAAATTACTGCCACGGATATGTTCGCCCTCAGGAATCGGGAAGTCATTACGCTTGCGAGTATCTGGAGGTTAAAAATTTGTTTGAAGTGACAGCAGATAAACCCTTCTCTTGTTCGGTAAATCCGTTTACTACTGCTCAGCTTCGTAATGCAAGACATTCGTTCGAACTCCAAGAAAATGATTTTGTTAACGTTTGTATCGACCTTGCTATGCGCGGGATAGGTTCTAACTCTTGTGGACCGGCACTTGCTGAAAAATACGAAATCCCCAGAACTCACAAAAACACATTCAAATTTGTGTTTTAACAGGCAAGATAAAACCTCACCATAAAAGGTGGGGTTTTTTGATGGAAATTTTTTAAAAAAGTAATGCAAATTAAAAATAAATATGATATAATTAATATAATTACGCTTTTCACTATTTTACTTTCGTGTGTAGCTGTAGTAGATTACGAATAAGGAGATAAAAAATGAAAGTAACGGTATGTATAGGAAGTTCTTGTCATATTAAAGGTTCGCGTCAGGTTGTTGAACAGTTGCAATCTCTTGTTAAAGAAAACAATCTTAGCGATAAGGTAGAGCTTGGAGCCACATTTTGTATGGGCAAATGTCAGCAAGGTGTTTGTGTTACTGTTGATGAAGAGTTTTATTCTGTAACACCCGAAAATGCTACAGAGTTTTTCGAAAATAATATTAAAGCGAAGGTATAATAATATGATTATTCAGGTTTGCGTTGGAAGTTCTTGTCATTTGAAAGGCTCGCCTGAAATTGTAGAGCTTTTGCAAAAAGCTATTGCAGAATATCAGCTTGAATCAGAGGTTACACTTGCCGGCAGTTTTTGTATCGGAAAATGTAACCGTATTGGTGTTACTGTACAGGTTGATGATGATATTCATGTTGGAATTACAAAAGAGAATTTTAAAGAGTTTTTTAGGGAAAATGTGCTGGATAAGTTAGAAAGGAATTAACGAATATGCCTAATTGCTTAACGCTTAAAAAATCGAACTGTAAAAACTGTTATAAGTGTATCCGTAATTGCCCTGTTAAGGCTATTCGCTTTTCGGGTAATCAGGCACACATTATCGGAAACGAATGTATCCTTTGTGGTCAATGTTTTGTTGTTTGTCCGCAAAACGCAAAGCAAATTGTTGACGAAACCGAAAAGGTAAAGGTTCTTCTTCAAAGTAGCGAGCCCGTAATTGTCAGCCTTGCTCCATCCTTTGTTGCAAACTACGAGGGCATAGGTATTAACTCAATGCGTAACGCATTAAAGAAGTTGGGCTTCTATGATGTTGAGGAAACCGCAGTTGGAGCTACCATTGTTAAAACCGAATATGAGCGAATGATTAAAGAGGAGGAAAGGGATGTTATTATTTCCTCTTGTTGTCATTCCATAAACCTTTTAATTCAAAAGCATTTCCCACAAGCGCTCGAGTTTTTGGCTGATGTTGTTTCGCCAATGCAGGCACATTGCAAGGATATAAAATCACGCTACCCCAATGCAAAAACCGTTTTCATAGGTCCTTGCGTTGCTAAAAAGGATGAGGCTGAGCATTATGAGGGCATTGTGGATGCTGTTTTGACCTTTGAAGAGCTTACCGTATGGCTAAGTGAAGAAAAAATTGAACTTGAACAGGAAATGGATAACGATAATGAAACTCGTGCCCGTTTCTTCCCGACAACCGGCGGTGTTCTTAAAACAATGGCAAAGGATGCTTTGGGTTATACATATCTTGCTCTTGACGGAGTGGAAAATTGCATTGCTGCGCTTAAAGACATTATAAATGGTAAAGTTCACAAATGCTTTATTGAAATGTCGGCCTGTATCGGTAGCTGTGTAGGTGGTCCGGTTATGGAAAAATACCACCGTTCCTCTGCCGTTAAGGATTATATTGCTATTTCTAATTATGCGGGTGAAGAGGATTTTAAGGTATCACAACCCAAGGCTATCGAACTTAAAAAGTCATTTGAATATATTGAACAACGTTTGCAGACACCGTCTGACACTGAAATACAAAACATTCTTCGTCAAATGGGTAAATTCAAACCGTCTCAGGAACTCAACTGTGGTTCTTGTGGATATAATACCTGCCGTGAAAAAGCAATCGCTATTATTCAAGGCAAGGCAGAGATTTCTATGTGCTTGCCGTATCTTAAAGATAAAGCCGAAAGTTTTTCCGACACCATTGTTAACAACTCGCCAAACGGTCTTATTGTTTTAAATGAGAGTCTTGAGGTACAGCAAATTAACAATGCTGCAAGAAGGCTTATGAACATACGAAGCGCCAACGACATTCTCGGTGACCAGGTTATTAGAATTTTAGACCCCGCTGTGTTTATGAATGTTCTGCGCACCGGTCGTGATGTTCGTGATGAGAGGGTGTATTTGGCTGAGTACAAGCGTTTTGTTGAGCAGTCGGTTGTGTACGATAAGGATTCACATCTTTTGATTGCTATTATGCGTGATATTACCGACGAACAAAACGAGCGTGAGAAGAAGGAAAATATCAGCCGTCAAACAATCGAGGTAGCTGATAAGGTTGTTGATAAGCAGATGCGTATCGTACAAGAGATTGCTTCCTTGTTAGGTGAAACGGCTGCCGAAACTAAAATTGCACTCGCAAAACTAAAGGAGTCCATTCAAGATGAATGATTTATGTGCTGATATAGGTTATAAAAGTATAAATCATTATGGTGAGCAGCTTTGCGGTGACCATGTGGATGTTGTAGAACCTAGCGATGATTCTACTGTTGTTGTGTTATCCGACGGACTCGGAAGCGGTGTAAAAGCGAGTATTCTTTCAACCCTTACATCAAAGATTATATCAACCATGCTTGCCGAGGGCTTGTCTTTAGAGGAGTGCGTTGAAACTATTGCTGCAACCTTGCCGGTTTGTTCTGTCAGGGGTGTGGCTTACTCGACATTTACTATCATTCATTTAAAAAACAATCAGGTAGCAGAGCTTATACAGTATGATAATCCTCACGCTATTATTATCCGTGATGAACAGGTTTGGGATTACCCTAAAACCGAAATGAATATCGGCGGCAAAAAGATTTATAAATCGGTTATTAAATTGCAGGAAAATGATATATTTGTTGCTATGAGTGACGGTTGCCCACATGCCGGTATTGGTACGGCGTATAATTTTGGTTGGAAAAGGGAGGATATAGCCTCCTTTATGGAAAGTCTTTCTCATTGCGGCTATACTGCGAAAACCTTGTCTACTATGCTTGTGGATGAGTGCGACAGACTTTACGGTCAAAAACCCGGTGACGATGCGACAGCTTGTGTTGTTCGAATTAGAAAAAGAGAGCCTATGAATATGCTGTTCGGCCCACCGTCTAATCGTGATGATGCCGATAGAATGATGTCACTTTTCTTTTCAAAAGAGGGAAAACATATCATTTGTGGTGGTACAACCTCATCAATTGCGGCAAAGTTTTTGCGTAAACCCTTAAAAGCTAGCCTTAATTTTGAGATGAGCGATGTTCCGCCTATTGCCGAAATTGAGGGTGTTGACCTCGTTACCGAGGGTGTTATAACGGTAAACAAGGTGCTCGAATATGCCAAGGATTATCTTGGAGAAAATAAACACTATGAGCATTGGAACTTCAATCGTGACGGTGCATCTCTTATCTGCCGTTTGCTGTTTGAGGAAGCGACCGACATCAATTTCTATGTAGGAAGGGCGATCAACCCCGCTCATCAAAACCCCGACCTTCCCATCAATTTTAATATCAAGATGAACTTGGTTGATGAATTGTCTGCCTGCCTTAAAAAGATGGGAAAGAAGATAAAAGTAAGTTATTTCTAAGGAGCTTTTAAATGCGTAAGTTTGATACTAAAGTACAACATTTAAAATATAAAGTTTTGAGAGAAGTTGCACGTCAGGCTTGGAATGATACTCTTCTTCAGAATAGCATTGAAATTCCTAAAATGATTGTGTCGGGAAAGATCCCCACAATGCGTTGCTGTGTTTACAAAGAACGTGCGATTTTAGGTGAGCGTGTCAAAATCGCTATGGGTGGAGATAAAGAAAACCCAAATATTATTGAGGTTATTGATATTGCGTGTGATGAGTGTCCGGCTGCCGGCTTCGAAGTTACCGATTCTTGCCGTGGTTGTCTGGCTCACCGTTGCGAAGATGTCTGCAAAAGAGGGGCTATATCATTCGACCACAACCACGTAGCACATATTGATAAAACAAAGTGTGTAGAATGTGGTATGTGCGCAAAGGTTTGTCCTTATTCTGCTATTATCAATCGTAAGCGCCCGTGTCAAATTGCTTGTAAAATCAAGGCGATTTCCATAAACGAGGATAACGCTGCGGCAATTGATAATGACAAATGTATTCAGTGCGGTGCATGTGTATATCAATGTCCATTTGGCGCAATTATGGATAAATCGTATATTCTTGATGTTATCGACCTTATAAAGAAAAGTGAAGATAATCAAAAGTATAAGGTTTATGCTATTGTGGCTCCCTCAATTTCAAGTCAATTCACGTATGCCAAACTCGGTCAGGTTATTACCGGTCTTAAAGAACTTGGATTTTTCACCGTAATCGAGGCGGCGCTCGGTGCTGATATGGTAGCCGAGGCTGAGTCTAAAGAACTTGCCGAGAAGGGATTTTTAACAAGCTCGTGCTGTCCTGCATTTGTGCAGTACATAAAATCAGCCTTCCCTGATATGTTACCTCTCGTATCTCATAACCTGTCACCAATGGCGGCACTTGCAAGGTATATTAAGAGCACCGATGAAAATGCTAAGGTGGTATTTATAGGACCTTGCACCGCTAAAAAAGCAGAAGCTCAGCTTGAAAGCGTGAAGCCTCACATCGATTCAGTTATGACCTTTGAGGAATTGCAAGCGCTTTATGACAGCAAGGATATAGACATCACTACACTTTCGGAAGATGTGCTTGACAATGCATCATACTTCGGTAGAATTTTTGCTCGTTCGGGTGGTCTTTGTGATGCTGTAGCTCAAGGTTTAAAAGAGCAGAACATTGATTTTGATTTGAAAGCAGTGGCTTGTGACGGCATAGAAGAATGTCGTATAGCACTTCTTAAAAAGAGTAAAAATGCACTCGATGCTAACTTTATTGAGGGTATGGCTTGTGTTGGTGGTTGTATCGGTGGTGCAGGCTGTCTTACACACGGCGAAAAAAATAAAGCCGAGGTTGACAAATACGGCAAAGAAGCGTTTGAAAAAACCATCAGCGATGCATTAGCTTTAATAAAATAATATATTATAAAAAATCGTTCCTTAACTAGAAAAGAAAGGAACGATTTTCTTTTATTGACCTATACGGTATGCACGAGGAGTAATTTTATAGGTTTTGTAAAACAGGCGGTGGAAATAACTAATATTTTCGTAACCAACCTTAATAGCGATTTCGTCGATGTTGATATCAGTATTTTTTAGGAGATACCCCGCTTGTGACATTCGT
>JAZOQF010000069.1:0-4044 GCA_045655905.1 Acutalibacteraceae bacterium
CAGTAAATAATATATACTACCGCCGTTGATTATTACATAATTCAAAAAACTAAATGCCGTGCCCACAAACAAAGGAGCAAAACAGGTAATGCAAATATCACCTAAAGAAAATTCGTTATGATTTTTTAATGTACCTATGACGGCATATACAAAATACAAAACGCTTAAAACTAATATTACATTTAACGCCATAGGAGATAAAGTATACAAAAAAGCGAAAACGCAAGCACCGATAAGTGTATATTTAGAGTTAATCTTTGCTGCATTGTGTAAAAGTTCATAAACAGCACCTGCTGCTAACAATGCGATACAAACAGTTATAACTTCGCTTTGCCATAAAAATCCGAGCGCTAAAACAGCAGCTACAACAGCACCCATAACAATTCCGGATATTATACGAGTTTTCACCTTTAAATTCCTCCAAATCTGCGATTTCTGCGATTATATTCATCAATGGCTTTTTCTAAATGCTTAGCAGTAAATTCAGGCCACAAAATATCCGAAAACCAATACTCCGCATAAGCCGACTGCCAAATAAGATAATTCGAAAGTCTGTATTCCCCACTTGGCCTTATGATGAAATCAGGGTCAGGCATACCTGCCGTATACAAGTTCGCGCTAATGACATCTTCGGTTATATCCTCAGCTTTTGTACCTGATGCAATAATTTTCTTTACAGCATTAGTTATTTCATCCCTGCCGCCGTAATTTATAGCAATATTAAGAGTAAGTCCCGTAGCATCCTTTGAGCCTTCTTCGTTTTTTATCATCAGCTCTTTAATATCATCTGCCAACGGAGTGCGGTCACCAATAAAATTAACCTTAATGTTTTCTTCCTTAAAATTCTCTGCATCTTTAAGATAATCTCGAAGTAGATTCATTATGCCATCCACCTCCGACCGAGGTCTTTTCCAGTTTTCAGTGGAAAAAGCATAAACAGTCAAATATTTAAGTCCGATTTTGTTGCAATAACGAGCGATATTCTTAAAAGTTTTAGCTCCTGCAACGTGACCGGCAGTTCTAGGCAATGAACGTTTTTTTGCCCACCTACCGTTTCCGTCCATAATTATTGCGATATGTTCAGGCAATACCCTATTCTCACTTTGTTTTTTAAATAAAGACATTTTTATCACCCTAACGTGAATTCAGGCTCGATGTTAACATCGAGCCTTAAAACAATTAAATATCAAGAATTTCCTTTTCCTTAACAGCGGCTAACTCATCAATTTCTTTGCAAGCCTTGTCGGTTAAGTTTTGAATTTTTTTCTCACCATTAGCCATATCATCTTCTGTAATGGTGTTAGCTTTTTTGAGAGACTTTAACTTTTCGATAGCATCTCTTCTTGTGTTACGAATAGCAACCTTGTTATCCTCAGCAAGCTTTTTAACGTCCTTAACAATTTCTTTACGACGTTCCTCGGTAAGAGGTGGGAAAGAAAGACGGATAACTCTGCCATCGTTTTGAGGATTGATGCCAATATCAGAAATTAAAATTGCTTTTTCAATCTCTTTAATGGTGGTAGCATCCCAAGGCTGAATCATCAAAACACGAGGTTCCGGTGTGGATACAGCCGCCATCTGCTGAATAGGAGTGGGTGCTCCATAGTAATCAACAGTAATTCTGTCAAGCACAGAAGCATTTGCTCTGCCGGCTCTTATAGATTTATAATCTCTTTCTAAAACCGAGATGGTTTTGCTCATTTTTTCTTCGGTGTTCTTAATAAGTTCGTTCATAAAAATTCTCCTTACTTAACTACGGTACCAATGGTTTCGCCTGTAACGGCAGCAACAATATTGTCGGGATTGTCAAGGTTGAATACCAAGATTTGAATTCCGTTATCCATACAAAGTGAAGCCGCAGTACTATCCATAACATGAAGCCCCTGCTTTAAAACTTCAAGGTGCGAAAGTGTGTCATATTTCTTAGCATTTGGATTTAGTTTCGGGTCGCTGTCGTAAACGCCGTCAACATTTGTTGCTTTGAATATAACATCTGCACCAATTTCAGCAGCACGCAAAGCCGCAGCAGTATCGGTAGAGAAGAATGGATTACCTGTTCCGCAACCGAAAATCACAACTCTTCCCTTTTCAAGATGACGAACGGCCTTGTTTCTGATATAAGGCTCAGCAATTTGGCGCATTTCAATAGCAGTTTGCACTCTAGCAGTAACACCCAACTGCTCTAATGCATCAGCCAATGCCAAAGAGTTGATAGATGTTGCCAGCATTCCCATATGGTCAGCTCTTGTTCTGTCCATTTTGCCGGAGCTTCTTCCTCTCCAGAAGTTTCCGCCGCCAACAACTATAGCAACCTGAACTCCCATATCAACACATTTTTTTACTCTTTCGCAAACGTCCAAGACCTTTTCGAAATCAATGCCCGTTCCTTTTTCGCCTGCGAGCACCTCGCCGCTAAGTTTTAAAAGAAGTCGTTTATAAACAGGTTTCATAAAATTCTCCTTATTACAAATATTTACTAATAAACATTTTACCTTAAATAGCAGATAAAGTCAACGAAAAAAAGAGAGTTTTTATTTTTGGGAAATTATTCTTGAATTTTTAAGATTTGTATGTTATTATTTATTTGGTTAAGGGAGTAGCTAACGGCTAATAGCCGTTGCAAATTGCGTCATTTCGGGGGAAAACCTCCCGCATTTGCATTAAACAGCAAGACTTATGCCTTTGTGCATAAGTCTTTTTTTATTCCCTAAATTAAATCAGAGAGAAAGGTTTCAAAAATGGATATTTTACAAAAATTCGATTTTCTTTTCGAAAGTATGGGCGCGCTTACTTGGCAGCACATAGTAATGTGTTTAATAGGAGGTTTACTTATTTTCTTGGCTGTAAAGTTTGATATGGAACCTACTTTACTTCTTCCGATGGGTTTTGGAACCATACTTGTTAACATCCCATTTTCCGGTGCCATCGGTGAAGAGGGCGCGTTAACTACCCTATTCAACGCAGGTATTGCCAACGAATTATTTCCTCTTATTCTTTTCATTGGTATCGGTGCTATGATTGACTTCGGACCGCTGTTATCAAACCCCAAACTAATGATTTTTGGCGCCGCAGCACAGTTTGGCATCTTCTTTACCCTCTTTGTTGCATCTTTCTTCTTCGATATTAAAGAGGCTGCTTCAATCGGTATTATCGGTGCGGCTGACGGCCCTACCGCTATCGTTGTTGCTAACGAGCTTTTAGGTCCTAAGAGCGAAATCACAGGTGCTATAATGGTTGCGGCTTACTCATATATGGCTTTAGTACCTATTATTCAGCCACCCGTTATTAAAGCGCTTACTACTAAAAAAGAGCGCCGTATTCGTATGGCTTACTCGCCGAAAAGCGTTTCTAAGCTAACAAAAATTTTATTTCCTATCGTTATCACAGCTATTGCAGGTGTTGTAGCTCCCGAATCGGTTTCACTCGTAGGTTTCCTTATGTTCGGCAACCTTATCCGTGAATGTGGTGTGCTTAACTCACTTTCTGATACTGCTCAAAACGTACTTGCAAATCTCATTACCATATTCCTCGGCATTACCATTGCTTGCCGTATGGAAGCTACCGAATTCTTACGTCCTCAAACTTTGCTTATTTTAGGACTTGGCCTGTTCGCATTTATTTTCGACACTGCTTTCGGTGTTCTATTCGCTAAAATTGTTAACATATTCTTGCCTAAGCATAAGAAAATCAATCCTATGATTGGTGCCGCAGGTATCAGTGCATTCCCCATGTCAGGTCGTGTCGTTCATAAAATGGGACTTAAAGAAGACCCTCAGAACTTCCTACTTATGCATTCAATCGGCGTAAATGTTTCGGGTCAGATTGCTTCGGTTATCGCCGGTGGTTTGATTTTGGGCTACTTTGCTTAAAGTTAAGAAAGGTGGAAAATTATGAATTTATTAAAAACATTTTTTTCAACTGCCAATATGGCTGAAAGTTTGGAATTTCTTGTTGTAGGAATGCTCAGTATTTTTGCGGTAATCAGCATTATCATAATCGTTACAATTCTTTTGAATAAGATTTTCCCTAATAAGAAATAAAAAA
>JAZOQF010000070.1:0-4885 GCA_045655905.1 Acutalibacteraceae bacterium
GAGGTTGTTTTTAATAAATTGTTTTTCTTTATCTGTAAAACGGCGTTCTGCAATTTTAAAATTTGCATCCCTAAGTTTTTCAATGTCAACCCCAACAGAAGAAGAGGAAAACGCCACGGCAATTAAATCACCGCTGTGAGAGATGTTAAAGTAAAAATCAGGGTGGTCTTTGAAATATGGCTTGCCGTTTTCGTCAACACATATTTCTAAACTGTTGTCATCGCTAAGGCATTCTTTAGCTTTTAGTGTTACAAAATCATAAGCCTTTTTTGAAATTGCTTTTTTGTCTTTTTCCTCACATTTTAAAACATATACGGTATTGGTCATTTTTTGTTTAAATCCTTCAAAATCGAAAAATCACCGGTACCGTTTTTGTTATCTTCCAAGTATTTCAACAGGTCGCTTTCTTCCTCGAAAAATTGAATGATCTCAAGCGATTCTTTTGTCATAAATCCGCCGTCATACGAAGCCTTGAGCATTTCGGCTATAGGATTATAATATCCGTTTATGTTAAAAACTGCGATGGGTTTGTTGTGAAGTCCTAATTGTCTTAAACACAAGGTTTCAAAAAGTTCGTCAAAGGTACCGGGTCCTCCCGGCATAACAATGAACCCGTCGGACATATCAACAAGCAGTTTTTTTCTTTCGCTCATAGTTTCGGTGTATATGAAATCGGTGCATTTATCGTAAAGCACACCATCAATATCAAAAAACTTAGGCGAAATACCGATTATTTCACCACCGGCTTTTGTAGCACCTCTTGCCGCTGCGCCCATAAGACCTGCGGCTCCACCACCATATACAAGGGCGTGCCCTCTTTTGGCCATTTCTTCGCCGAGCTTTTCGGTGGCGTCAATAAAAGCTTTATCTATATTGTTGCTTGATGCGCCGTAAAGACAGAGTTTCATAAAAAATCACCTAAATCAAGTTTTTTACCATTTAGTATTGCATTTTTAAGGGTGTCGCCCGTATACACCAATTTAAGAGAAAAGAATGGTACATCTCTTTCAATTAAGTGTAAAAATATTTTATCTCCCTGCCATAATGGCAGGGAGTAAACGTCAGGTATTTTCACCCATTCTAAATTACCTTCATCACAATCTTTAATGTCACCCGAAAAATCGGTGCTGTGGAAAAGATGCATATATTCTGTGCCCCATTCGTCAGACACAAATGTTACAATTCCACGGTAGCGATAGGTGTTAAGAGTAAGTCCTGTTTCTTCCAAGGTCTCTCGCAGGTTACATTCTTCAGGGGATTCACCCGCTTCAAATTTGCCGCCAATACCCACCCATTTATCACGGTTTAGGTCGTTTTCCTTTTTCACTCGGTGAAGCATTAAATAGCTACCGTCTTTTTCGATATAACAAAGAGTGGTGTTAATCATTAGCTGTCACCGCACTACTTTCGGTATCCTCATCGGTTTCTGAAGGTGGGGTATATCCATCAATGTAGAATATATCAAGATTAACGTGTTCACGGTCAAAAATGTTATTATACTGAATTTTTTCGTATTCATCAAGAATGGAGGCGTATGGAGAAGTGTCACTCCATTTGTAATGTACACCCTCGCTATCAATATAGCCTGCATTGTCGATTACAGGTAATGTATTGGAAAGATTAAGAAGATACTTATTATATTCAGTAAGCTTAATTCCTGCGGTTTTCAAAACCAAGGATGATAGATAATTTGAGCTTAAACGTTCAATGGTTTGTTCCTCTATATCGTAGTTAGCCCAGATATAGAAAGGAGTGCAATAACGTTTTTGCTCTTGCTCGGGAGTGAGATTTGAAAGGCTGTCAACTCCCATAATTTCTTCAACAAATTTTGTTTCTATGGAGGGCTGATGGTCGCCGAACATACAGATGATAGTAGGCTCCTTAACCTTTGAAAAATAATCGAGCAGTTCTTTGAAGGCATTATCGGTATGCTTTATAAGCGAAAGATACTTGTTAGCTTTTGGATATGCTTTTGTAGTGTTTGTAGCATAGATGGTTTCGGTAAAGTTTTGCGCATCAATAGTGTATCCGCCGTGGTTTTGCATTGTTACATTAAACGCAAAGTAAGGCTCGTGACGGTCGCGGTTTTCAAAATTTTCGATTAAAACCTTGTAGTTATAAGAATCGCTGACATATTGACGCAAAAGCATATTGCTTTCGGGGAACTTTTCATCCACAAGTTGTTGCAAATAATCAGGGTCTCTTTCGTTCATTCTAAATTCGGAAATGAGTTCGTCACCTAAAATATCTTCAAGGCTTACAAACAAATCAAATCCTAAATTTTTATAAACCTCGGTGCGTTTCCAACCTGCTTTGTAGTAAGGATGTAAAGCGAATGAGGAATATCCTTGAGCGTCAATGGTAGAAACCAAAGAAGCTATATGATTTTTAATATACAACATATAAGCGTTACTTCCTGACGGCAAGAACGCAGTGGAGTGACCTGTTAAGAACTCAAACTCTGTATTTGAAGTGCCTGCGCCTATTACAGGAACATATAAATTACCCTTAATGGTGTTTTCGGTAAGGCTGTTTAAGAAAGGCATATATTCTTCGTTTGTTTGCAGGTCGCCAAGCACTCGTAAATCCGAAAGGGTTTCGTTCATAATACAGATGATATTAGGCTTTTTATAATTTTCCTCAGTAGTAGGCTCGTCGTCTTTATTAGTCTGGTCAACATAGTCTTTAAGACTGTCAGGGTCGTATTCATTTGGCTCTGACATATAAAGATACTTGGTATTTGAGAAGAAACTAAAAACAAAACCGTAGTTTTTGTATCCTCTTGTTTGGTTCCAGAAATCAGGTTTGACACCCATATCGGCAAAAACGTTAGTCGCAAAGAAAAGTATCAGTAAAACCGAACTGAAGGTTGCTGCAAAGGTCCGTGTAATAATTTTGACTAAAAGGTTATATTTTGGCGTTTTGGTTTTAAAGGCAATAATCATCAATAAGATGAAAATAAATGTACCGGTTATAACCTTATAGTTGGGCACAAAACTGTAGGTGCTTGCAACGCCCACAGCGGTTGTGACGCTTAAAAAGTCCATCGGAATAAAAGGTGTGCCTCTGAAATCCATAATATAACAATGCGCTAAAGCAAAACCATAGAGAATAGGCGTTATAATTATATAAGAAAGTTTAAGACTTCCCGAAAGAGCAAAAACAATGAAATACATTATGATGATAACCAAATAGTTACCTAAAAATCCTAAATGGGTCATATCATATATGAAAATATTGTTAAGCGCCTCGGTCATAGTCATAACTAAAATCGGCATAAGAAGTAAAAAGACAATATGCCAAATCTTATTTGCTATGTCGTTAGTAATACGAATGGTAAATGCTATATTAAGTCCTATTAAAAATGGGCATAACAAAGCAAAGGCTAAAAGCCACCACTTTTCTGCAAACTCTTGCGAGAGAAAGGTATTAACGCTTAAAACCACCCATATAAGAGTAATGGCAAGCAAAATGATACCAGTAATCTTGCTTTTCTTGGTTGAAGTTACTTCAAAGTTTTTACTAAAAAAACTTTTGATGTACTCCTTCACAACAGGCTTTTTTTCCTTTGCGAATTCTAATATTTTGTTTATAAGGGTAAGGCTCTTTTCTTTAAAGGTCTTTAAAAAAGCCATTCTTTCGCTCCCTTTCCACCTAAAAAACTCGATACATAATTTATTTTACCACAAACTAGTTAAAGTTTCAATAAAAAACCTTATCTTTAAGAAAACTTTAACAATTTAGCTAAAATTAAAAGGCTACCGCAGTAGCCTTTTGGTTTTATGATATTTCTTTTTCGATAATGAGCAGTCGGTTATATTTAGCAACTCTGTCACTTCTGCAGGGAGCACCTGTTTTAATTTGCCCTGAGTTTACAGCTACCGCAATGTCGGCAATGGTGGTGTCTTCGGTTTCGCCCGAACGGTGGGAAATCACGGTTTTATATCCGCTCTTGTGAGCTAAGTTTATAACATCTAAGGTTTCTGTTAAAGTACCTATTTGGTTTGGTTTAATTAAAATTGCATTACCACAATTGCGTTCAATTCCCATTTTTAGTCTTTCGGTGTTGGTTACAAAAAGGTCGTCGCCCACGAGCTGTAAACAACTCTCGAGCTGTGAAGTTAGTTTTTCCCAAGCCTCCCAGTCTTCCTCGGCCACACCGTCCTCAATAGAAATAATAGGGTATTTTCCGCAAAGGGTCTTGTAGTACTCAATGAGTTCATCGGATGTGAGGCTTTTTTGTCTTTTTGGTAAGTGGTATTTGCCGTTTTTGTACCACTCGCTTGAAGCAATGTCGAGTGCAATTTTTATTTGCGTTTCGTCATATCCTGTTTCTTTTATCGCCCTCATAATATAATCCAAAGCCTCCTCGTCAGAGGAAAGATTTGGCGCAAAACCGCCCTCGTCACCGACACCCGATGCCAGCCCGTCTTTTTTCAGAAGCTTTCCGAGGGTTATATAAATTTCACTGCAAATGCGAAGTGAGTCGGCAAAGTTTTCTGATTTCACGGGAACTATCATAAATTCCTGAATGTCGATGTTGTTATTTGCGTGCGCACCACCGTTTAAAATGTTCATCATAGGCCGAGGTAAAGTGGTGGCGTTAATTCCGCCAAGGTATTTGTATAAAGGCAGTTTATAGGATATAGCCGCCGCCTTTGCAATTGCAAGCGATACTGCCAAAATAGCATTGGCTCCGAGTCGGGATTTGTTTTTGGTGCCGTCAAGAGTAATCATTTTCTCATCGATGAGCCGTTGCTTGGCAGCATCAAGTCCTACCAAAGCTTGTGAGATTTCGCCGTTGATACTTTGGGCGGCTTTTAAAACTCCGTTTCCGTTATAACGGGTGGGGTCACCGTCTCTTTTTTCATAAGCCTCGAATTCT
>JAZOQF010000071.1:0-3167 GCA_045655905.1 Acutalibacteraceae bacterium
GAAAGACAAAATGCGCAACGATAAGGGCATCCCCTTGCGGTTTCAATGTAAGAAATTCTGCCATTTAAATTTTCGAAAAATTCATCGCTAAAGGGTGATGGTGGAGTGTCGGTATATTCTTTTTCTGGGACGGTAATAATCTCCTCTGCCAGTCTATAAGTAAGACCCGAAACCGACGACAATTCTCCGTTCATATTGTCAAGAAAATCGGGGAAGGTCCACTCCCCCTCGCCCGAAAGTACGAAATCAATAAAGTCATATTTTAAAAGAATGTCTTTGGGTCGATAGGCCGCTTCCGGACCGCCAAGCACAATTTTGCAGTCGCAGTTTTGCTTTACAAAACGGGCGATTTCCAAGGTTTTCGTAATGTTCCAAATATAGCAAGAAAAAGCCACAATCTGAGGGTTTTCATCTGCGATTTTGCGTGCGAAACTTTCAGCATCGCCGTTAATTGTGCTTTCCAAAACCGAAACATCGTATATGCTTTTGGAAAATTCACGAATCCCCTCCAGCAAACACCAAGGAGAAAGCGAAGCGTGTACAAATTTAGAGTTAAGACAAGAAATGACAACCTTCATAATTTCTCCTTTCAATGATATAAATAACTATTGCATTCTAAGCCCTTTGGGGTAATGGTTTTTGGCTTTGCCGTTCACTACTTTTACACCGCCGAGGGTGGCGCCGTTAACCATAACTGATGCCCAACCATTTTGTGTTTCGGTGTCAAATTCTTCACCGTGCAGATATTTTGAAAGCTCAACGCTTTCGGGTGACAGATTTATTCTTCGCTTAAATTTATGCCCGAGTGCCATAAAAAACTGATGGTGAGGCAGAATATAATTCTTCCTGATTTCACCTATCGTCACACCGCAGCAAAAGGCTGTACCGTCCTTTATGGGCAACCGATTATTGTAATATATCGGGTTTCCGTTATACTCACTAAGATATTCCTTATTGTACTCTGCCAATGTATCATCAAGAAAATCGGTTACAATTTTATTAACCTTTGTTGAAGCAGCACGGAAATTATCGGCAGTTTTTTCGCCCTTGTGGTGAAGCACCGCCATAAACTGACCCTCACCCTTTGCCTTGTGGGGATAAAATCTGCGAGCAAAATGGATATTTTCACACTTGCAACCTTGGAACTTAATTCCGTCTGCGGTTTTTTCTGCAACCCTTTCATTAACGGGCACGATTTCAAATTCGGGGTGTTTTTCCAAAAAAGCATCAACCGTCATTTCATTTTCTTCCAAAGAAAATGTGCAGGTGGCATACACGATAAAACCGCCGCTTTTAAGGGTTTTGACGGCATTTTCCAAAATTTCTGACTGCCGTTTTGCACACATTTCAACATTAGCCTGACTCCACTCAGAAACGGCAATTTCTTCCTTGCGGAACATTCCCTCACCCGAACAAGGAGCGTCAACCATAACCAAATCAAATGTGTTTTCAAAAACCAAGGACAGTTTTTTAGTGTCCATACAAGTAACAACGGTGTTTTTAAGACCCAGTCGCTCGATATTACCCGTAAGTATCTTACAACGAGACGGGATAATTTCGTTTGATACCAGAACGCCTTGTTCACCGAGTTTATTTTTAAGTTGTGTGCTTTTACCACCGGGGGCTGCACACATATCAAGCACGCACCAATCGGGCTCGATATTAACACATTCAGCAGGTGCCATTGCAGCAGGCTCTTGAACATAAATCAGACCTGCGTGGTGATATGGATGATTTCCGACTTTTTCAAAATCAAGGTAGTATCCGTTGCCTACATACGGTATTTTCTCTTGCCCGAAAATGTTGATTTTTTCAAAATCTTCCACGCTTATCTTGTCAGTGTTAACTCTGAACGCCTTGACGGGCGGCTTTTGCAGTTCGTTTATGTAACCGCAAAACTCATCACCGAGCAATAGGTTCATTCTGTTTTCATAAATCTTCGGCAGTTGTTTCATTTGCTGTTTCCTTCAAGCATTTCGATACTTAGCATACACATTCCCACAGCAGTAATAGCAGCAGTTTCCGTGCGTAAAATTCTTTTTCCTAAGGATATTATTTTTGCATTAGCGTTCAAGGTTTTTTCAATTTCCCCTTTTTCAAATCCACCCTCAGGGCCTATGAAAATACCAACGCTTTTAACATTTTTAAGTTCTGCTAACGCTTCAGCCGTAGCCACCATACCCTCTTTATTCTCATAAGGCACCAAAATCAAATCGAGTGTTTTTGCAAACTCGAGCGCCTTATCAAAAGAACAAACATCCATAATTTCAGGAATTATATTTCGTTTGCTTTGCTTGGCAGCACTTTCCGAAATACTTTGCCAACGTGTCTGTTTTGATTTTGCTTTTTTATCATCGAGTTTAACAACACAATGCTTCATCGCTATAGGCACAATTCCAAAAACGCCAAGTTCAACACATTTTTGAATAATGTATTCCATTTTATCGCCCTTGGGCAAACCCTGAAAGAGGTATATTTTAACGGGAAGCTCGGTATCGGTGTAATCTTCCTCGACAATTTCTAAAGACACAGCATCATCAAAATAGCTGTCAATACGGCACAAATCGCTTTTGCCGCTACAGCTTACAAGACAGGTGTCCCCTATCTCCATTCTAAGAACGTTTTTTATATGATTATAATCTGCTCCGTCAATTATATAGTGCGAGTTTTGACGTTTTTTCTCATCTGCAAAAAAATTAAACATAACTTACCAACCTTTAATGTTTTTAGTTGTTAACGAGGCTGCGACGGTACACGCCCGGTGTGCAGCCGAAATGCTTTTTAAAAACCTTAGCAAAATATGAGTTGTCATTAAATCCGCAGGAATGTGCTATTTCCGTGTATTCGGCATCACCGCTAAGCATTTCACGTGCCGCCTCAAGCCGAAGAAGCGTAATATATTCACAAAAGGAAGTGGAAAAATGTTTTCTGAAATCGGTGGTTAATTTGGTACGACCTATGCCAAATTTTAATGCGACCGAATCAATTGTGAGTTTTTCCGACAAGTGTGCCGAAATGTATTTAAGCACTGACGAAAGATACGGTTCGGCAAGCACGGTTGACTCGTTACGCAGAGTCGAGTCTTTTTGCATTTCGTTTATCTCTGCTAAAATATAGCTAACTAAAAACTTAGAACGAATATCATTAGGCTTTTTTTGTTCATAAAT
>JAZOQF010000072.1:0-14218 GCA_045655905.1 Acutalibacteraceae bacterium
GCCAACATTAACTGCTGAGATGTCCTCCAGACGGAATTCGCGAAGCACCTTTTTAGGAGCTACGTCACCTTTTGCAAAGTGACCCTTCTGGGGTTTGTTTACTTTAGAAGCCTTCAAATCTTGGAAACCAACCTGAATTGCTTCATAGCCGTCGTTCTCGATTGTTTTCTTCTGCACAACCACACAAGGGCCTGCTTCGATAACGGTTACGGGAACAACGTTTCCGTTTGCATCAAAAAGCTGGGTCATACCGAGCTTCTTGCCAACGATACCTTTTTGCATTGTTTTTTCCTCCTATTGGTTATTGGTTGGTTTTCACCAACATGACCTGTGCGTGTGAATCGAACACCTTAATATATATTAAAGCTTGATTTCGATTTCAACACCGGCGGGAAGCTCAAGACCGGTCAAAGCTTCAACAGTTTTGTTGGAAGGTCTGATTACGTCAATAAGCCTTTTGTGTGTCCTCATCTCGAACTGCTCACGGCTGTCCTTGTACTTATGAACAGCACGAAGAATGGTAACAACCTCTTTTTCAGTAGGTAGCGGTACTGGACCGGATACTCTAGCGCCTGTACGTTTAGCGGTTTCCACTATCTTTTCAGCGGACTGGTCTACAAGTGCGTGGTCGTAACCCTTAATTCTGATTCGGATTTTTTCTTTCACTGCCATGTGAATTTCGCCTCCTTAAGTAGTTGGCGGGCAAAACTTACAACGAGCCGTGTTTTTCATCACGGTCCATTATAAAACCGGCACTGGCTGGGGTCTCAGTCAATTCCGGACGACCAATCGCTTGGCCGTTGTGCTCGGGTCGCAAGTCTCCCTCGCACTCCATTTGTCTTCGCCCGGTTTAAAATCGGACATACTCCGTGGAAATTTCCCCGTTCAAGACGGGCCACCTCCCACATCAACGCATGTTTTACGCCATACTTTCACAGCGTACCTTGGTATGATAACACATTCCTTACCTAATTGCAAGCATTTTTTTGCAGAAACTTTAAAAAATTTTTCACTATACAATATATAGGGTTGTCCTGTGTTTTTGGATACAAAAAAGAGCTTCACAAATGTGAAACTCTTCATTTTTATTTATTAGGATTGTCTGTGAGTTCTAATATATAATCCACGCTTACTTTATAAAAATTTGCAAGTTTTATTAAAATTTCAGTCGGTATATCATTTTCACCCGTCTCATACTTTGAATATCCTGTCTGCGACATACCAAGAACTTTAGCAACCTGTGTTTGGTTTAGGTCTTTATCCTCCCTAAGGTCTCTTATCCTTTTATACATAAAACTCACCTACATATATTTTATGTATAAATAATAAAATAATCTATTTCAGGTTATTGACTTTTAACCTGAAATAGGTTAAAAATATATTAGGTGATGTTATGAGAAAGTATTACTATGTCCCAGGCAACAAAGGTAAAAACTGCCATTTTAACGGCGAGCATAGAGACCGCAACGGAGAAATTATTGACTGCCATTGCGACGAATGTAATTATCTGCTTTGTTGTTTAGAGAACGACTGCAAGCGATGCAAAAGAAAAGATTGTTACAGAAAGAAAGTATTGAGTTATCTGAGATACAGAAAACTCAGACGTTTTTGTTATGCTTTAGCTGATTTACTTTTAATGACAACCTATGCGCAGTATCCCGAAGCATATATTGACAAATATTTGAATTAACGGGCGTTCGTGGGCGCACGCCCCTACTGCAAAAATATATTTCTAACATATCCCACCGTCTGGTTGTAGCCTACAAGCGCCCAGTCGGGGAGATTAGCATAAACCGTTACCTCGCTGCCATTTGGAATACTTCCCACAACAGCCGATGAAATCGATGGGTTATACCTTACATTAAGGTTAGAACCTCTTGTTACAACGGTTGCTACATAAATAGGTTGTGGATAGTTAAACGGAATGCCGAAATACTCCGTAAGAGACAACACAAGATTTTCAGCAATAGCGTTTACATTTTCCCTAATCCACTGAGCATCCAAGGGATTATCGTGATAACCTATTTCCAATAACACACCGGGCGCCCTTGTACGCCTGACCTCGCCGAGTGTGGTTGTTGGAACTATCCTTGTTCCGTTTGGCACAGGATATATGAGTTGCAAATTTCTTTCCGCTATTTCAGCGAAACGTCTGCCCCTCGTACTTGTGGGATAATAGTAGGCTTCAATTCCTCTGGCCGTTCCCGTTGCGGAGGCGTTTGAATGGAGAGCCAAATGCAGGTCGTAGTTTCCTTGATTTGATGCCGCTATTGAGCTGGCCGCGGTCATATCGGGAGTGTTTCTTGTAAATCTGATACCACTCGCCGCCAAATAAGGCTCCATTGCATCGGCAATTAAATTCATATACTGTTCTTCGTTTCCCCCGCCTGCATAGGGGTTAAATTCTTGTGTTGACGGACTTAAATAAATATTCGGCATAAAAAATCACCCATTAAACCTTATTCGGTCGATGGGTGATTTATGTTATTTTATTAATCCTAAAGCCTCCGCCTCGCTTTTTACTACCGATAAAAACCAACAGTAAAGAGCTTCGCCGAGTTCCTGATAAATCGGGTCGCCGTCGTGTGAGCAGAGCATCGCAAAGGTCTGACCGATTCTTCTTTCGACATCAGTACCTCGTCTGAAGGCAAGATAGTAGAAAGAAAACGCGCCGTTATCCTCTGCTCTTACATAATGCTTTGGGTCTTTCTTTTTAAGGGTGTCCAAAAAGCTCTTTTGCGCCAAACCGCCTATAGTATCATCGGGACTTGCAGTTTCAAAACCGACCGATGCCGCAAAGGAAAGGAGCATTCGTCGTTGGGACAGCATTTCCATATTAAATTCCCGCTCCCCGATTTGAGAATCGGAAATATCCTTTATAAACTTTTCAGCTACCGCACGGCCCCAATTCTTTGCCGCAGCAGTTTCTTCAAGCGTCAGCTTTTTTTCGGTTGCCACGGGCGAATTTTGCTTTATACTTGCCGACGGCTTGTCCCCTGCAATTTTAACATCGTTATCCGAATACAATTCTTTCCCCTCCGTTCGTGAATTTTTTAATTCTTATATATTCTTTAAGGCTTCGGCGAGCTGTGCGGGGCAAGAGGTGTTTTTAAAACCGCACTTTATGTTTTGCAGTTTTTCGATAACATCCTCAACCTTCATTCCCTCTACAAGAGCGGAAATGCCCTGTGTGTTGCCGTTACAGCCACCGTCAAATTTCACCTTTTTAACGATGCCGTCCTCTACTTCAATTTTAATGTTTCGAGAACAAACTCCTTTAGTTTTATATGAAATTTCCATTAAAATTATTCCTATCTGTCCTTAAATTTATTACTGCGAACGGGGTGACGGAGTTTGCGGAGCGCCTTTGCCTCAATCTGACGGATACGCTCTCTTGTTACATTAAACTCCATACCAACCTCTTCGAGTGTATGGCATCTGCCGTCCTTCAAACCGAAACGCAGACGAATAACAGCCTCTTCCCTTGGGGTGAGTGTTTTTAAAACGCTGTCGATATCCTCGTTGGTGATGGATTTAAGTGCCGCATCATCAGGTGACAATGCATCCTCATCACGGATAAAGTCCATAAGCTTAGAATCTTCCTCGGGACCGATTGGCGTTTCCATGGAAACCGGCTCCTGAGCCACACGCATAATCTCACGCACACGCTCAACGGGTAAATCCATCTTTTCAGCAATCATTTCTTCGCTCGGCTCAACACCGTTTTCGTGGAGCAACTGACTTTGAATTTTCTTTAAGCGGTTAATGGTTTCAACCATATGAACAGGTATACGGATAGTTCTTGCCTGATCGGCGATGGCGCGGGTGATAGCCTGTCTAATCCACCAAGTAGCATAGGTCGAGAACTTAAAGCCTTTAGTATGGTCGAACTTGTCCACAGCTTTAATAAGGCCTACGTTACCTTCTTGAATAAGGTCAAGGAAATACATTCCTCTACCTACATATTTTTTAGCAATACTTACAACAAGTCTGAGGTTAGCTTCGGTTAGTCTTTGCTTTGCGTATTCGTTACCCTCGGTAATTTTAACTGCAAGCTCGATTTCTTCTTCACTCGAAAGTAGAGGCACACGACCGATTTCACGAAGATAAACCTTAACAGGGTCATCAAGCGAGATATTGTCAAAATTCATATCCTCTTCGCTTAACTTGTCGACATCCATTTCCTCGAGTTTCAGGTCGTCATCGGTAGGCTCTTCATCAAAGTCAAGTTCAAGGGCAGGAGGCTCAGCAAAAAGCTCGTCTAAATCCTCGGGAGCATTTTCAATGTCATCAATGCTCTCGCTTTTTTCTTCTTCCTTTTCGATTTCAGCAACAACTATTTCCTCTGCCATATCCTTCTTTTTCTTTTCGCTCATGTTTTATTTCCCCTTTTTTTATCAATCATATTTTGCAGTCCCCGTGCCCAATCTTCAACCGAAGCATCGTCTTCTTGGGACATTTTAAGTCTCATATTTTCTTCTAATATTACCTCAATACAGTCATTTAATACCTTTTTAGGATTAACACCCGCTTTGTCGCCGTTTTGTAAAGCTACTAAAAGCCCAAGTTCGGCAGGCAAAAGTTTCTCGGCAAAAACGGAAATATCCAAAGCTCTGCCATCCTGTAAAGTATCAATTATCGTGCTGTATATTCTGCGGTTAAGCTTGGTAATAAACATCTCAGGCGTGATTCTTTCAAGCGCCGATTTGTAAAAATCGGGATGCTGCATCAGCACCGCAATTATGGTTTCCTCGGCCGATGTTCCTTTTGGTGATATTCTGCGCTCGGGATTAACATCGTCCTTGTTAAGCTTAGGACGGATTACATCGGCAATTTCCTTTTTTTCTCTTGCCTTTACAAACCGTGTCCTTAGTTCCTTAACCTTGGTTTCAAGTGCCGTTCTTGATACACCGTATTTATCGCTCAGTCTTCCTATATATATATCCCTCGTCATAACATCGCTCTGCTGAGCAATAATCTCAGCGGCGGCAGATAAGTATTTCAGCTTTCCGTCGTCAGCATCAAGGTCAATTCCCTTTGCCGCCATTAAAAGCTTGTACTCCACATCGCTCACAGCACCCTCAATAAGTCCTCTGAATCTGTCGGCGCCGTTTTTCTTTATAAACTCATCTGGGTCTTTACCGTCTGGTATAACAATAACCCTTGTTTTGAGTCCTGTTTTCTCTAAAATTTCGGTTGCTCGCTTAATTGCCTTTTGCCCTGCGGCATCGGCATCCATTGTGAGAATTACCTCTTTTGTGTAGCGTGCCAGCAGATTTGCCTGTTCCTCGGTAAAGGATGTTCCCAAGGGCGCTACCGTATTCGGAAAACCTGCCTGATGCAGAGAGATAACATCCACATTTCCCTCTACCAAAATCATATTTTCACTGCAATGGTTTTTGGCTAAATTAATACCGAAAAGGTTTATACTCTTTTTGTAAACAGGAGTGTCAGAGGTGTTGACATACTTGCCACCCTGTTTGTCCTCACCCGGCATTGCTCTGCCGCTAAAGCCCACGACATTTCCCCTGATATTGATTATGGGGAACATAACACGCTTTCTAAAGCGGTCATAATAGGTTCCGCGGTTGCTTTTGCCGATTACATTGGCGGCAACCATTTCCTCTATCGTGTATCCCTTTGCTTTTAGATGCTTGATAAGTGCATCCCAACTGTCAGGCGCAGCACCAAGTCCAAATTTTTTAATAGTAGCAGGCGACAGCCCTCTGCCCAAAAGATATTCTCGTGCCCACTTTCCGTCATCGGTTAAAAGGTAGTTGTGGAAAAATCTTGCCGTTTCCTTATTTATATCATAAATTCTGTTTTTGAGTCTTTGCATTGAATCGTCATAACCGCTGTCAGGAAGGGTCACTCCCGATTTTTCTGCTAAAAGTTTAATAGACTCTATATAATCAAGATTTTCTATAAGTCCCGTAAAGGTGAAAACGTCACCGCCTACACCGCAACCGAAACAGTAAAAGGATGCCGTTTCGGGATACACCGTAAAGGACGGGGTTTTCTCGCCATGGAACGGACAAAGACCCACAAGATTTTTTCCCCTGCGTTTAAGGGTCACATACTGAGAAATAACCGTTTCAATATCATTTCGGTATTTAATTTCATTTATAATATCCTCGGGTATTGCCATTTCGTTCCCTCCTTTACATTTTTAGATTCCCCAAGATTTTGGAATATAAATATCTGAATAAAGCGTCTTTGCATAATGGTCGGTCATACCACCTATATAATCAACAACCGCTCTTTCCTTGCCCTCTTGCTCTAATATGTTCGTGAATTCCTTGCCCATCTTTTCGGGATTTCGCATGAAGTAGTTGTAGAGTCCCTCCATAATCCCCGCAATCTTCGTTTCCTCGGATTTCGCTTTTGGATTTTTATAAACCGATTCGAAAAGAAATTCGTGAAGCATTTCATAATATTTAAGAGTGTTTTCGTCCATAACAATATCATCTTTACTGTTATCGACAATCGACGTTACAAGTGTGGTTATTCGCTGACTTTTGCTGACACCTAAATTATCGCAAATTTCCTTTGGAATATCCGAGTAGGAAATTATATTTCCTCTCACAGCATCGTCAATATCGTGGTTTATGTAGGCAATTCTGTCAGCAAATCGGACAACTCGACCCTCCAACGTATCAGCCCACTCACCTCTGGTGTGACAACGAATTCCGTTTAACACCTCATAAGTAAGATTTAAGCCTTCGCCGTCCTTTTCAATTCTCTCACAAACCCTGACACTCTGCTCATAATGGGTAAACCCGCCGTCGTAAAGTGCATCAATTGCCCTTTCTCCTGCGTGCCCAAACGGAGTATGCCCCAAATCGTGACCGAGCGCTATCGCCTCGGTTAAATCCTCGTTAAGTCCGAGCGCCCTTGCAATAGTACGAGCTATCTGCGACACCTCTAAGGTGTGGGTAAGTCTCGTTCTGTAATGGTCAAGCTCGGGGGAGAGAAAAACCTGTGTCTTGTGTTTAAGACGTCTAAAGGAGCGACAATGGATAATACGGTCCCTATCCCTTTGAAAATCTGTCCTTAAAGGACATTTTTCTTCCTGCTTCGCTCTGCCTTTTGTGTTTTCGGCAAAGCAGGCAAAGGGTGATAAAATCAGCCTTTCGTTAGCCTCAATGGTCTCTCTTATGCAGTCCATCATACCCCTCCTTTTTATCCTCTATATAATATATTATACTTTTTTGTCGAAATACCTTTATTTTTTTGAAAAAATTAAAAGCCGTCTTTCGACAGCTTTTAGTTATACATTATATAATCTTTTTTTACCGCTTAAAAGTCGGGAAATAAAGGCCGCTGCAGCGAAATACAAAATCCCTTTAAACCCAAACATTTCACAACATATCAAAGTTGCAGCAACGGGGCAGTTGGTAGCTCCCGAAAAGAGTACAGCCATACCGATTGCCGCACCGAAAGGCGCCGAAACGCCAAGCAATAAAGCAAACATTCCGCCAAATGTGGCTCCAATAAAAAATGTTGGTACTATTTCGCCACCCTTGAAACCTGCACCTATCGCAATCGCAGTGAATACAAGTTTTAAGATAAAGGCTTCGTTCTTAACAGCCGAGGTCTCGAAAATTCTTTTAACAATTTCCATTCCACCGCCATTATAATCACGGCTTCCCTCGATTAGGGTGAGCAGAATTATCAAAGCAGCACCGATAATAATTCTCACATACGCATTTTTAAAATATTTCTTAAAAATTTCTTTTGTTTTATGTAGGCTACAAACAAAGAGAATACATATTGCCGACGCAAAAATTATAATTGTTAACGCTTTGCAGGTTAAATCAAAAGAAAAACGAGGAAGTGTTAAATGAAACTTTTCCCCCTCAACCAAAAGTCCTTTAGCTACAAAAAACGCAAAAAATGATGACGCAAAGGTTGGAAGCAAAGCTTTAATGCTTTGTTTTTTTGAGAAAACCACTTCCAAGCCAAAAACAGCCGCCGCCATTGGTGTTCCAAAGAGCGCAGAAAAGAATGCTGACATTGAGGAAATCGCCAAAATACGAGATTCTTCATCATTTAGCCTGAACCGTTTTGCCAACAAAACAGATGCGCTCGCTCCCATTTGGAGCGCCGCTCCCTCTCGGCCTGCCGAACCGCCAAAAAGATGCGTTAAAACGGTTCCCGAAAATACAGCCGGCACCAAAAGAGGCGATAAACGTTTGCCACTTTTTACATATTCCAAAGCACTGTCTGTGCCAAGCCCCGTAGTCTTAAACCATTCATAAATTTTAACGGTTAAAACACCGCCGATAAAAAGCAGGGGCAAAAGCCAACTGTTTTCTTCTCTTTTAGTGGTAACAAAAGTAAGAGCGTGGAAAAACAACCCTCCCAACGCTCCTGCAACAAGCCCTGTTATAAGGCTTAAAACTATCCATTTTGCAAAAATCTTTATATTTTTCATTTAAAGACAACAACCTTATCAAGTAACCTACGCACACGACTTTTTTCCCAGTAAAGAACTACAAGTACCGTTATTTCAGTAGCAGTCATTATTACCGTTTGCGCAATTCTGCCCACCATTACAGCGGGGAAAGCAAAAATTCCGCCCGAATAAAACCAGGCGATTAGCAGACTGTTGAGCAATAGCGTGCACACTATTTTATTAACCGCAACACCTATGCAGATTCTAGGCAATGTTGCCCTTTTGTAAAGAAAAATGGCAATAATAAAGCCCGAAACTGCGTTTGTGAGTGTAAAAAACGGATTATATGCGCCAAACGGCAAAATCAATGCTCCGAGCAAATCGCCCAAAGTGGTAACAGCTACCGTATAGGGTATTCCCAAATAAATCGCCGAAAATCCCGTCGTTATAATCGACAAACTTATGTGATTGCTCACACTTTTAAAGGCAGGCAAACGCTCTAACATAATGTTAATAGCGATAAGAACTGCGGTTAAAATAATTTTTACTAACTGTTTTTTAGTTTTGCTCATAAAAAATCCTCCTTTACCCGTCATACGAATAATAGGAGGATACCGTTCCTTATATTACACGTCAGCGGGATGCGACTGCATTACCGTGGGTTTCCCCTTCGTCCCAAAAGCAACTCCCCGTCTTTTGAGCACTTAACGCAATGCCGTCTACTCTGTATGCTACAATTATAATGGCTACGGTTAATCGAAACAGAAATGTTTCGACACAAAATCTTTGATTTTGTCACAAATTTCTCTTGAAATTTGTCCATATCCATTGAAATGATTATTGTGCAAAATTAAATTTTAATATTTAATTTTGCCAAAGCCACTTAAAAAGTGGCTTGTCGAAGCGCTTCTGCGCTTCGACAATCTATAATTATTATACTATTTTGTCATTGTTTGTCAAGCAAATCCTTGATAACCTCGCTTGCTATTATAAGCCCTGCCGTGCCTGTCACAAAAACAGCACTTCCGATATTACCACTATTGTTTTTAATGGGTTTCTCGGCAGAATAAAGGGTTTTGAGTTTTTTAATTCCTCTTTTTTTAAGCTCAGCTCTCATAACACGAGCCAAAGGGCAACCCTCGGTTTTGTAAACATCTGCAATTTTAAACGCGCCGGGGTCAAGCTTGTTGCCCGTTCCCATTGAACTGATTATCGGCACACCACACTCTTTTGCCTTAACGATAAGCTCCACCTTTGAGGTAACGCTGTCGATAGCATCGATTATATAATCAAAATCGCCAAGATTAAATTCGGCCGAATTTTCAGGGGAATAGTAAACCTTATATGGTGTTATGTTAACCTTAGGGTTGATGCTTTCAGCTCTGGTCTTTGCCACCTCTACCTTAGGAATCCCCAAGGTTTCGTTTGTCGCAATTATTTGACGGTTAAGGTTGGTTTCCTCAACACAGTCACTGTCGAAAATGTGAATTTCGCCAACACCCGTACGCACTAGTGCCTCAAGGCAAAAACTTCCCACTCCGCCAACGCCGAAAAGAGCGACCTTAGAGTTGTTAAGTCGCTCGGTTGCACCCTCACCTAAAAGAAGCGAACTTCTTAAAAACATATCATTCATCTAATCACCTGATTTTATTTTAATGGTTTTTAAGGTTTTGTCAACTGGATTTCACATCTAACAAGTCATTAAAGTTCACATCAAAAACCTTAGCAAAAGCTATGATCTCAATATCAGTCACAAATCTTTTTCCGCATTCTATTCTTTGAATCGCATTTTTATCAATATCTATTCCTACTAATTGCATTCGGTCAGCAAGCTCACGTTGAGAAATTTTAAGTTTTGTTCTAAATGTGCTGATATTTTTTCCGCAAACATTATTTAATCCGTCTGGCGTTTTATTTATGAACATAACTTTCTCCTTTTTGACATTTAGTGCTTGTCAACAAGAAAATTATATGTTATAATGTCCAAAAATATGACATTCACAGAATGTCAAAAAAGGAGGGTAGTATATGAAAAAACTTTTGTCCATACTCTTGTGCCTTGCTTTGTGCTTTTGTTTTGTAGGTTGTATAGAAAATGATACACCCAAAAAAGAAACCCAAGCCTCTCAATCTACTGTCAAAAATGCTGAGGAAACATTCGGTTTGAACGAAAGCGCCGTATTCAATGATTTGAAATTTACTGCTATTGAAATCAAACAATCTAAAGGTGCAGACTTTTTCAATCCCGAATCAGGCAATATATTTGTCGGCGTTAAATTCCAAATCGAAAATATTTCCAACGAGGAGCAAACCATCAGTACGCTTTTACTCTTCGAAGGATATGTTGATGATGTCAAATGTGACTATTCAATTAGCGCATCCTGTGTTTTTGACGAAGGTACTCTCGACGGAACTATTGCTCCGGGCAAAAAACTTATTGGTTGGTATGCTGTAGAAGTGCCGTCAAACTGGAATGAACTTGAACTTCAAGTGCAATCAAATTGGCTTTCAAACAATAAAGCAAAATTTGTTTTCAACAAATAACCGAATATAAAATTTGAGGAGAAAAGTATATGAAAAAAAGAAGTATAATGTTAGCGGTAGCTACTATTTTAGCGACCGCTTATACGGTTTATTTAATTTGTTATTTTGTCGGCGGGACAGCATCCGCTACAGGAACGACTGAAGTCGTTAGCGGCGCAATAGCAACTGCACTTGTAACCCCACATATGATTATGTTTTTAATCGGAGCAATTTTTGGTTGGATTGGCTTGTTGCTGAAAAAGTCTTGGGGCGCTTTAGTGGCTGCTATTTTATATTCTGTTGCCGCTGTATTATTCCTACTATACGCTATGTTCAGCGTTCCGATTTTGATTTTTGGATTTATCGGTTATGCTAATCAAAAGAAACTAAACAAAAAAAATCAAGAATCATAATCTCAAACTGCAATTTAAAAACTACTAAAACCACCTACTTAGCGGGTGGTTTTTCATTTTGAAGGTAGCGACAATACAAAAAGGTCAAGGGCAACGCCCTTGTCGTTTAAGGGGGATAAGGTGACAGAGAAGATATCCGAAAACATATAAAACTTGCCGACAAATTGAAAACTTTAGTTTTCACGCTTTGTTGGCTTTTTAATGAAATTAAATTCTGTCACCTAAGGGGGAAATCGAAATTCCCCCCTTTAGGCGAATCTTTCCGCCCTTTCTTTTCGCCTACATAAGAAAGGGCGTGCCAGTCGCGGCATGAGCGACAATATAAAATTTTATATATTGACTACGATATAACCACGCAATTTTACAATAACTTGATAATTTTAATAAGAAATGGTATATTAAAATAAATTCTTTACGAAAGGCGGGAGACCTTTGAACGACAAATCAACACTTCTTAAACAAAAGGCTAACCGCCTACCCGTGACCCCCGGTGTTTATATAATGAAAAACCAGAGGGGCGAAATTATATACATTGGCAAGGCAAAAGCCCTTAAAAACCGTGTGACACAGTACTTCGGCAAGGGCGCTCAGCACACCGAAAAGGTTCGCCAAATGGTTAGCCTTGTAGACGATTTTGATTACATCCTTTGCGACAGCGAATTCGAGGCGCTGATTCTTGAAAACTCACTTATAAAGCAAAATCAGCCCAAGTATAACATACTCCTGAAAGATGACAAAGGGTATTCCTATATCAAAATTTCAAAAGAAAAGTGGCCGAGAATTTCGGCGGTTAAGATGACCGACAAGGAACACGAATTTATAGGTCCGTTTAACTCGGGATATGTTGTTAAACAAACAGTCGATGAGGCGAGAAAGATATTCAAACTCCCCGATTGTAACCGAGATTTTGACAAAATAACCCGCCCTTGTCTTAATTTCCATATCGGCATTTGCTCGGCTCCTTGCAGAGGAAAGTTAAGCTATGAAGAATATATGGAAAGTGTGAACTCTGCAAAAGAGTTCATTAAAAAGGGCGACAGTCAGGCTTTAAGCCTTGAAAGTCTTACCGAAAAAATGAATACTGCCGCAGAAAACCTTAATTTCGAAGAAGCGGCAAAGCTGCGTGACCGCATTAACGCCATAAAGAAAATTCGCGAAAAGCAAAAGGTTGTTAGCATTTCCTACAAGGAACAAGATGTCATTGCTACAGCGTTTTTAGGCGAAACGGCGTGCGTGGAAATTCTTGTTTTTAAGAATTTCAGACTAACCGATAAAAAGCACTTTTTCCTTGACGGTTTTAACGACAAAGAAACCCTTTACGGTGAATTTTTGTCTCAGTATTATGTAAACCACACAATACCGTCACGAATAGTCTTGGACTGTGACACCAAAAACTTTAATGTTTTAGAAAAATGGCTCTGCGAAAAAGCAGAAAAAAAGGTCACCCTTTTAAATCCAAAAATGGGCGACCAATTAAAGCTTTTGGAAATGTGTCTTGAAAATGCAGCAGAAAACTTATCCGAAAAAACCGAGCGCACAGGAAAGGAAATGTCCTCTCTTAATGAGCTCCGTGACCTTTTAGGTCTCGAAAAAACTCCTCGTTACATTGAAGCTTACGATATTTCAAATACTGCAGGCAGCGACAATGTTGCAGGAATGGTTGTTTTCAAGGATGCGAGACCCTACAAAACAGCCTACAAACGATTTAAAATTAAAGGTTTTACAGGTCAAGATGATTACCGCTCTATGGCAGAGGTACTCGACCGCAGATTTGAGGAATACAAAAACCAAACCGACGTTGGCTTTTCGACTTTGCCCGATTTGATTTTATTGGACGGTGCAAAAGGTCAAATTTCGGCCGTTTTGCCGGTTTTCCAAAAGCACAATATCACAGTACCCGTTTTCGGTATGGTTAAGGACTCTAAGCACCGCACAAGAGCGATTGCCACAACGGGCGGAGATATTTCAATCAAGTCAAACCGCAAAGCCTTTACGCTGATAACCAATATTCAAGACGAGGTGCACCGCTTTGCCATAGGCTACCACAAAAAACTCCGTTCAAAAAACATTAAGAATAGCGAACTTTTGGAGATTGAGGGCGTAGGAAAGCAAAGGGCAACCGCACTTTTAAAACATTTCGGCAGTATTTCTAAAATCAAAAAAGCCACAATGGAAGAACTATGTAAAGTTAAAAGAATAACACCCAAAATTGCGCAAAACATTCTAAATTATTTCTCGATTCACTAAAAAATTTTGCTTTTTAACACCTTTTATGTATACTATGATAATGATAAATCAATTTCCTTATCTGGAGGTAAAAAATGGACTTTTTAAGAGATAACCTTAAGTTTGAATTTTTATACGATGGGAAACCCTTTTTTGAGACCGATTATACCGTAGAAAAAACCGAAACAGAAAACACGCTCACTACAGTATATACCCTTCCTGACGGACTAAAGGTGACCAACGTTGCTAAGAAGTATGACCACGCTTACGAATGTGTGAACTTCTTTGAAAACACCGCTGAGAATCCAAGTAAAATCATATCCGAGCTTTACGACTGCTCGATTGAATTTCCATTTGACGAGGCAGAGAAAAAATATACAGGAACTTACCAGGTGGACTTTGGTGAAAGAGTGGGTCTTTATGCGCCGCTCGGTTCTTTTTGCCGTTTTGATGAATTTTCGAGCTTCCCCGACACTAAAATAGGTGGTCTGTACTCTGGAAACCTATACAAGAATGAGACAAAACACTTTGCACCTGTTGGTGGTCGCTCTTCGGACGGCTCGGCACCTTTCTTTAACATTCACAAAAAAGGCAAAGGTTATATCTGCGCTATCGGATGGACGGGACAATGGAACTGTGACATCACAAGACGAGATTT
>JAZOQF010000073.1:0-2257 GCA_045655905.1 Acutalibacteraceae bacterium
TGAACCTTATTCTGTAAAGCAGATTGTAGACCTTTACAAGTTAATGTCTAAACTTGGTGGTCCTTATGGAATAATTCGTCAAACCGAATTTTTCGTATACAGCCAAAAAGACAGAAAAGCTTTAGAAGAATGTCAGGCACTCGGCCTTAAGTTCCCCGAAATCACAACATGGATTAGAGCAAACAAGGAAGACTTTAAACTTGTTAAGGATTTAGGAATCAGAGAAACCGGTATTTTGGTTTCCTGCAGCGACTATCATATTTTCAAAAAGTTAAAGAAAACCCGTAAAGAAGCGATGAATGGTTATCTTGAAGCTGTAGCTCAGGCTTTTGAAGCAGGCGTTGTCCCCCGTTGTCATCTTGAAGACATCACAAGAGCAGACTTCTATGGATTTGTTGTTCCGTTTGTCAACGAGCTAATGAAAATGTCAAAGGACGCAGGAATCCCTGTTAAAATCCGTGCGTGCGACACAATGGGTTATGGTGTACCTTTCAGCGAAGTTGCGCTCCCCCGTAGTGTGCCGGGAATAATTTACGGTTTACAGCACTATTCCGACGTTCCAAGCGAAATGTTAGAATGGCACGGTCATAACGACTTTTACAAATCGGTAGCAAATGCTACTACCGCTTGGCTTTACGGAGCAAGTGCCGTTAACTGTTCTCTTTTAGGTATTGGTGAGCGTACAGGTAACGTTCCTCTTGAGGCTATGATTATGGAATACGCTTCGCTCAGAGGCTCACTTGACGGTATGAACACAGCCGCTATAACAGAAATTGCCGAATACTTTAAAAACGAAATGGGTTACACCATTCCCCCAATGACGCCTTTTGTAGGTAAAAACTTTAATGTTACAAGAGCAGGCATACACGCCGACGGACTTTTAAAGGACCAAGAGATATACAACATATTTAATACCGAAAAAATCCTTAACCGTCCCGCTTCAGTATCTATAAGCAACACAAGCGGACTTGCAGGTATCGCGTATTGGATTAACACTAACTATCATTTGAGCGGTGAAAAGGCTATAGACAAAAAGAACCCATTGGTAATCGCATTAAAGGAATGGGTTGATAAAGAATATGAAGACGGCAGACAGACTGCGTTGTCCGACATTGAACTTGAAAACAAAATCACAGAACTTTCGGGAGGTAAATTCTAATGATTGTACATAAGACAGTATCCCTTGCCGACCAAGTATTTGAGCATATTGAAAAAGACATTTTAAGCGGAAAATACACAAAAGGTGAAATCATTACCGAGAGTAAATTAAGTGCAGAATTAGGCGTTAGCCGTACCCCTATCAGAGAGGCTTTAAGAAGACTAAGCCAAGAACACTTGATAGAGGAAAGCGGCAAAGGCAGTGTCGTTATAGGTATTTCCGAAAAGGACTTGGATGACATTTTTCTTATAAGAAAGCAATTAGAGGCAATGGCAGCCAAAATGGCAGCTAAACACCATACCGACGAGCAATTATCAGAACTTAAAGAAATATTGGAACTTCAAGAGTTTTATGTTTCAAAAGCTGATGCAGAACATATAAAACACATGGACAACAAGTTCCACAGTATGCTCTACAAACTGTCAGGCAGTAACGTTTTTTATGACACATTGGAACCACTACACAAGAAAATTCAAAAGTACCGCAGTGTATCCTTACAAAGTTCGAGCAGAGCTAAAGCCTCTGTTTTAGAGCACCGTAAGATATATGAAGCTATCGCAGCAAGAGATGAAGAATTAGCTTTTGAAACCACAACGCAACACATCGAAAACGCTTATAACCACATAAAGGAAGGATAATTACAATGGGTTTAACAGTTGCACAAAAAATCATAAAAGAACATATGCTAAGCGGTGATATGACCGTAGGTAGTGAAGTAGCATTAAAAATCGACCAAACCCTCACACAGGATGCCACAGGAACTATGGCATATCTTGAATTCGAAACTATGGGTCTTAAGCGTGTCAAAACCGAAAAAAGTGTAGCGTATATTGACCATAATACTTTACAATCAGGATTTGAAAATGCCGATGACCATAGATATATTCAATCAGTAGCAAAGAAACACGGAATTTTCTTTTCACGCCCCGGAAACGGTATCTGCCATCAGGTACACTTAGAGCGTTTCGGAAAACCCGGTAAAACTCTAATTGGTTCCGACAGCCACACCCCAACAGGCGGCGGTATTGGTATGCTTGCAATGGGCGCAGGTGGTCTTGATGTTGCTGTTGCTATGGGCGGCGGAGCATATTACATTAC
>JAZOQF010000074.1:0-5224 GCA_045655905.1 Acutalibacteraceae bacterium
TTTCAGACAAAAGCTTGTTGAGGGTTGGCAGACAGAAATGCCTGATTTTTGGTTGCCCGGTGGCGGTATTTGGCTCCAAGCAAAGCCGGCTTTAGCTGTTGATGTTAACTTTGATGGAAAAATCAGTGAATGGTGGGATGGAAATTATCACCACATTGAACACACAGATTATCAGACAGTGCGCGCTGTTCCTTATGATCTTTGTGTCGCAGGGAAAGATGGTAAAACCGTTAACGTATTAAGACTTTGGAGTGCTGAATGCCAAGACTTTGATATGTCTGCCTTTAATCAAGGCGAATATGTTAAAGCTCTTGAACAACGTGCCATGACTGAGACTATTTCTAAGGTTTTATATCCCGAAGACAACCATATTGAGGGTAAATCGCTCAGACTTCGTCAGCAATATTTCTTGGTTTCTGCATCTGTGCAAGATATTTTGAGAAGACATCTAAGTCAGTATAATACACTCGAAAATCTGCCTGAAAAGGTTGCAATTCATATCAATGATACTCATCCGACACTTTCTATACCCGAACTTATGCGTTTCTTATTGGATGAGTGTGGATATTCTTGGGAAAGAGCGTGGGATATTGTAAAAAATACAGTGGCATATACCAACCACACTATTATGGCAGAGGCATTAGAGTGCTGGCCTGAGCATTTAATTAAGGAAAGAATACCAAGAATATATCAAATTATTAAAGAAATTGACCGAAGATACAGGAATGAGGTTTTAATCAAGACAGGGGATCACGCTTTAGTTGAAAAGACCGCAATTATTAGTGGCGGTGTAATTAAAATGGCAAATCTCTGTGTTGCTACTTGTCATACTGTAAATGGTGTTTCAAAATTACACAGTAAAATTCTTGTTGACGAGTTGTTCAAGGACTATGTTAAACTCACTCCTGATAAATTCACAAATGTCACAAACGGCATAGCGCACAGACGTTGGCTTTGTCAGGCAAATCCCGAACTTTCAGCATATATTACCGAACTTATCGGTGATGGTTTTATAAAAGATGCATCAGAACTTGAAAAGTTGATGGCTTTCGAAAATGATGAAACTGTCCTTAAGCGTTTGGCTGAGATAAAGAAGAATAATAAAATTAGATTTTCCAATTTCCTCAGCACTAATAATGACATTAAACTCGACCCTGACTCTATATTTGATATGCAGGTTAAAAGACTACACGAATACAAGCGTCAGCATCTTAATGCATTAAATATAATTTCGGATTATCTCTATTTAAAAGAGAATCCAAATGCAAACTTCACTCCCAAAACCTATATTTTTGGTGCAAAAGCCGCTCCCGGTTATTTGTTTGCCAAAGAAATAATTCAAATGATTTATAAACTTTCTGTTGCTATTGCAAATGATCGTAGCGTTTGTGATAAGTTAAAGGTAGTATTTCTTGAGGATTACAAGGTTTCCCTAGCAGAACTTATGATACCAAGTGCTGATATTAGTGAGCAAATATCGTTAGCATCTACTGAAGCTAGCGGCACAGGTAATATGAAGCTTATGATGAACGGCGCTATAACCTTGGGTACCGAGGATGGCGCAAATGTTGAGATTCACAAGGCAGTAGGGGATGATAACATTATTATCTTTGGTCTGCAAACACCAGAAGTTTTGTCAATGCAGAAGCACGGTTATTCACCAATGCAGTATTACAATAACAATCCTGAACTTCGCACTGCGCTTGATTTTATCGGCAAAGGCATTAACGGTCAAAGTTTTGAAAATATTTATAATTCTCTCAAAAACAATGATAGATATATGGCTTTGGCTGACTTTGCTGATTATCGTAAGGCACAGAAAAAAGCTACTGAACTTTATCAAAATAAGGAAGTATGGAATAGAATGTCGCTGAACAATACTGCGAAATCGGGAATTTTCGCATCTGACCGTTCTATTGCCGATTATGCCAATAATATTTGGCATGCAAAACCTGTGGAATAATTATGAACTATTATCCTTTTGATTCGAGAAACAGTTTATATCGTGATAAATTCGGAAGTATAGCCGAGGGGGAAACCCTTCGGCTTAGTCTCTTGCTACATAAAGAAGCTAAAGTTTACGATGCTTATTTGCGTTTGCGTGAAGATGCTGCAGATAATTTCACTGAACTTCGTTTAACACCTGGCGATTGGATTGAAGATTATCAGTATTTCAATGCAGAAATCACTTTGTCTGAGGGGCTTTATTGGTACTGTTTTAGATATACAAGCGCTCACGGTGATTTTGAGGTTACAAGAACAGGGGAGAGTCTTGGGTGTGTAACAGGTGAGGGTAGTTGTTGGCAACAAACTGTTTATTCTTCCGATTTTGAAACTCCTGATTGGCTCAAAGGTGGTATTATTTATCAGATTTTCCCTGATAGATTTTATAATTCGAGTAAGCTTAAAAATAATGTTCCGCAAGACAGATATATTTGCAATGATTGGGACAAACAGCCTGAATTTCGCCAACCAAATGATATTTTAAGATTAGGAAATGATTATTACGGTGGCGACCTTTTTGGTATTGAGGAAAAATTACCATACCTTAAAGAATTGGGCGTTACTTGTATATATCTCAATCCTATATTTGAGGCTCACTCTAATCATCGGTATAATACGGCTGATTATCTTAAAATCGATCCGTTGCTTGGTGATGAAAATGACCTTAAAAGTCTTGTGAATAAAGCAGATGAACTCGGTATTGCTATTATATTAGACGGTGTGTTTTCCCATACAGGAGATGATAGCGTATATTTTAATAAATATAACCGCTATTCTGAGTGTGGGGCTTATAATTCAACCTCTTCACCATATTACAGTTGGTATAAATTCTCAGAATTTCCCCATAAATATTCAGCATGGTGGGGGATAGAAACTTTACCCGAAACCGATGAAGATGACCTTTCTTTCTCTAATTTTATAACGGGGGAGAACGGCGTTATTAAACATTGGTTAGATATTGGGGTTAAAGGTTTCAGACTTGATGTTGCAGACGAACTGACCGATGATATATTAGATAAAATCCGTCTTGCTGTTAAAAGAGACAGTAAAGAAAATTTCTTACTCGGTGAAGTTTGGGAAGATGCAAGTAATAAGATAAGTTATGGTCAACGAAGGCGTTTTTTGCGTGGCAAACAACTTGACTCTGTAATGAACTATCCATTTTCTAATGCAATAATTGATTTTGTTAAAAGTGGTAATGGTAGATTGTTGGTAGATACTGTAATGAGAATTCTTGAAAATTACCCGAAACCTGCTATAAATCTATTAATGAATCATATTGGAACACATGATACTGCAAGAATTTTAACTATGCTTGGTACGGATTTTATACCACAAACCAGGGAAGAGCAGTCACGAACCTTTTTGACCAATGAACAGTATATACACGCGATAAAACTTCTAAAGACAGCCGCTGTTTTGCAGTATACTTTACCAGGCGTACCATCGCTGTATTATGGTGACGAAGCAGGCATGCAGGGGTTTGGTGACCCGTTTTGCCGTGGCACATATCCTTGGGGAAAAGAAAATCACGAACTCTTGGACTTTTATAAATTTCTTGGGGAATTCCGCCGAGAAAATATTGTATTTAGAGATGGTGAATTTATTCCTGTTGAGGTTTCTGATAATGTGGTTTGTTATATGAGAAAATCTGATAACAACGCTGTGTTAGTTGCTGTGAATGTTGGGGACAATAAAAGAAAAATTTCTGTTCCTGACGTTTTCGGTAGTGAAATTGAAATCGAGCCATACTCATTTATTTTAAAGAAGTTCTAATTCTAAAAAGCGCATTGTAGAAATTTACAATGCGCTTTTATAAAATTATTAAAAAATTCATTGACATTTTCATTTTATTATGATAATATATTATGGCACGTTTGGAGAGGTATCGAAGTGGTCATAACGAGGCGGTCTTGAAAACCGTTTGGGGGAAACCCCACAAGGGTTCGAATCCCTTCCTCTCCGCCAGTCGAGGAGCTCGACACCCAATCCGTTGTAAGGTCTTGTGCTGATTCTAAGTTAGCGGCTCGACAATATGGGCGGTTTTGGGTGCTAAGGCTCCATTATTCAATTTAATATCAGTTACACCGTTTACTGATTTGGAGTAGTACTCAAGTTGGTGACGAGGCGCCCCTGCTAAGGGCGTAGGTCGGCTAATCCCCGGCGCGAGAGTTCAAGTCTCTCCTACTCCGCCAAAATCGGCAAGCTTTTTTTGAGGCTTGCCGATTTTATTTATTATAATTAGTGGTTGACTAAATGTTTTTTCTATGTTATTATAAACGCGATAGAGGTGCGGTTTTTATCAGTAGTATACGTTACGAATGACAGTTCGGTATACGAAAGGAAAAATCGCCGAAATGAGAATTTTTCTGTCAAGGAATTCTTGTTGGTTTGTAATAAAATATATTGCAGACTGTCACATTTGTGGAGTGCTATCGGTGATTTTTTAAATTTCCGTAATTGGCTCCGTCAATTACGGTTTTTTATTTTAAAATTAAGGAGAATTAAAATGAAGGCAAAAACAATTATTCCAAAGCTACTAATAATTGCATTTGTAGTAGGTTTCGGTGTCCTTTGCGCATGTACAGGTTCTGTAACTTCACCTGTAGGTACTTTGTGGTCACTCTTTCCTCCGGTAATTGCAATTGGTTTGGCACTACTTACTAAAGAGGTTTATTCATCACTATTTGTTGGTATTTTAGCAGGTGGTTTGCTTGCTACCGGTTTTAATCCGATACATACAATTGACTCTGTTACAACCGATGGTTTAATTTCGGCCGTTTCCGGTACAGCAGGTATATTCGTATTTCTTGTTGTGTTAGGTGTTATAGTTGCACTTCTTAACAAAGCCGGCGGCGCTCAAGCGTTCGGTCGTTGGGCTGCAAAGCACGTTAAGGGTAAAATCGGCGCTTCACTTGCAACATTTGCATTTGGCGTACTCATCTTTATTGATGACTATTTTAACTGCTTGACTGTTGGTGCAGTTATGCGTCCTGTAACTGATAAAGCAAAAATCTCACGTTCAAAATTGGCTTTCCTCATTGATGCTACTGCAGCACCGATCTGTATGATTGCTCCAATTTCTTCATGGGCGGCTGCTGTTTCTGAATATGCACCTGATGGTGTAAGCGGCATTTCTATGTTTATCAAAGCAATTCCTTACAATTTCTATTCACTTATGACCTTTGTATTCATAATTGCTTTAACTCTTATGAAATTT
>JAZOQF010000075.1:0-15433 GCA_045655905.1 Acutalibacteraceae bacterium
AAGGCATGAACAATATAAGAAGGTAAAATCTAGAAGGGACAATAAGGGATGAAGGTTATAATCGTTACGGGAGCCTCTTCCGGTATAGGTGAGGAATTTGTAAAGCAGCTTGATAAAAGCTTACAAAGAATTGATGAAATATGGATGGTTGCCAGGGATAAAAAGAAGATGGAGGAAATTGCAGCAGGTCTTACTAATAAGAGCAGACTTTTCTCATTAGATCTGGAAAGGCCAATGGACAGAAAAGATTTTAATGAAATACTTTCGTCCTTAAAACCGTCTATATGTATGTTGATTAATAGTGCTTGTTGTTTCAGCATCATCGGTTATAGATACCTCTTGCATGAACTGTACATAACCATTTGCAGGAAGTGTCACCTTAACGGTTGCTTCGCCGTCTTTTACTGAACTCGCATTAGAATCTATAACTGCACCAGGTGAAGTGAGGAACATTTGGGATATCACATCATTTTCACTTGGAGTATCAGCCAAAGTAAATAAAGGCTGAACTGCAGTAACAAGGATGACCAATGCTACAAAGAGTGCTGTGAGTTTTTTCATAATTTTTCTCCTTTCGAGTTCTTCGCAAGACGAAAACAACTGACCCTACCGAACTTGCAAAGCAATTAAATTCAATTGATTAAAATATGCATTTTTTGCAAAAAATGCCTTAAAAAGGCCTTAATATGGTTTTTATTACCAATTTTGCTTTTTCAAAAAAAGCGATTTTTTTCCGAAAAAACATCAAAAAAGTAACTAAATAGCAAAAACTGCATACATTCCCTGTATAATATTATAGCATTTTCACCAAGAAATTCAATAACGCATCTTGCTCGTTTTGTGACCTATCTTGCTGTTTGTGAATTTGTTTTTACAAAAAATGCCTTTTGTCGGATTTTATGCTTGAAATTTAGTAAAAGGTGAATTAAAATGAGGTTGAAAATATTAAATTTTTATTTTGGTGAGGAAGAATATGGGAATTGAAAATAAAATGAAATGTGCACAATGGATTTGGTGTGACCAAAGCCAAATTCCAAATCAGTATGCACAATTTATTGCAGATTTTGAAGTTGATAACGACATTACTGTTTTATATATTGCAGCAGACATGAATTACGCTGTATTTGTTAACGGACAGTTTATTCCAAGTTTTGCTTATTCAGATTATCCTGATTGCAGAAGTGTTGACACTTTGGATGTTTCGAAATTTGTAAAAGTCGGCAAAAACCGTCTTTGTGTTATTGGTTACTGTCAGGTGACCGACGGTCATACATACAAAAAAGGTTATGCGGGTATCCGCTTCGCCGTATATTGCAAAGATAATTTGAAAGTAGCAAGTAGCACCGATACCCTAACGCGCCAAGCACCTGATTTTGAAAACGGTGAAATCGAAAACATTACAAGCCAACTAAGCTATTCGTTCCATTATGATGCTAATTTATACGATGGCTGGCTCGGAGTAGATTATATACCTGACAGCACTTGGCACAAAGCTGTTCTTTCTCTTACAAATGCCACAGTACAAGAAAGACCTATAAGGCCTCTTGTTTTAGAAGACAGAACACCTGCAAGCATTTTGTCATACGGCACATTCAAGGATGACGAAAGCACCAAGAACCAACCCGCCGCAACCAAGATGCAATATGCCGCTTTGTCCTTTAAAAACCGAATCGCCAACGATTTCGGTCCAAAAACTCTCCCAACTGAAAACGGAGTTTCATTTTGTGAAACCGATGGTGACGGCATATATGTGATTTTGGATTTGAAACACGAAACAGCCGGTCTTTTGGATTTTGATATTGAATTAGAAAGCGCTTCACAGATTAGCATTGGTTTTGGCGAACACCTTGACGACCTTAGAGTACGTACTACAATGGGTGGTCGACAGTTTGCGGTAGTATATAACGCTAAACCCGGCAGACAAAACTTTACCTACTATTTCAAGCGTTTCGGTGCACGTTATCTGCAAATTCACATATATTCCAAAAACGTAAAATTGTATTATGCAGGCATACGTTCTGTATCATATCCACTAAATTATATTTCTAATTTCGATTGTAACGACCTACTTATGAACAAAATATACTCAGTAGGTATGGACACTTTGCGTTTATGTATGCACGAGCATTACGAGGACTGTCCTTGGCGTGAGCAAGGTCTATATGCTATGGACAGCCGAGTACAAATGCTATGTGGTTACTACGCTTTTAAAGAAACAGATATGCCAAGAGAAAGTCTGCGCCTGTTAGCCAAAGGTCAGCGCGATGATGGTCTTCTTGAAATGTGTGCTCCATCATATTTTAGAATGACTATTCCCTGTTTCAGTCTTGTTTTTATCAACTCCTTAAAAGAATATCTTGACCACTCAAACGACACAGCGTTCATAAAGGAAATTTTACCAATTGTAAACAAAATCTTGCAATGCTTTGCATCACAGATGACAGCCGACGGTTTGCTTTCCAACTTTAAGGGCGAAAAATATTGGAATTTCTACGAATGGAGTGATGGCATCGATGACTGGACATCACCCTCATCTCCCGATGACTGTCAAGCTCCGCTTCAAGCGATGTATATAATGGCGGCAGAAGCGTATCTCGAAATATGCAAAACCTGTGAAATTACACCTTTCGACCTTGCATTATCTGACAAAATTGATAGCATAAGAAAAGCCTCGCAGAAGTTTTGGGACAGCGAACTCCAAGTATTCCGTTCCCGTCTTAACGGCGATTCATCTTTGAATGAACTTGTGCAAGCTCAGTTTGTATGTGCAGGAATTGCTACCGAAGAACAAGCAAACATACTGTTAGAAAAGATGACTAACCCAACCAAGTACGGACTTTGCGAAATCACCCAAAGCCACTGTATTTACAAGTATGAAGCGTTGCTTTCAAAACCCGAAATCTATGGTAAATTTGTTCGTCAAAACATCGCTGAGATTTGGGGAGATATGTTATTCCAAGGCGCTACTTCTTTCTGGGAAACCCAAAGAGGCGCTTGGGATTTCGACTCTGCTGGCAGTTTGTGTCATGGTTGGTCAACAATCCCGATTTATATTTTCCACAAATACGGCAAATACGTATTGTAATAAAACAAAAGAACTCATCAACCGCTTGGTTGATGAGTTCTTTTTTATATCTCAGTTTCCATTCCGTCAAAAGCTACTTCTATATCGAACTTACGCATATTTTCAACTAATTCTTCGTGTGAATCATGCAATGTTCTTGCCATATGGCTTATACAGAATCTTTTTACATATTCTTTCAAGGAATCTTTCATTTCTTTAATCATATTAAGATTATTGTGTTCAAAAATTCGATAATCCCCCGGAACATCTCCGATAGTTGCATCGAGCACGGCATAGTCTATTCCCTGCTCTTTGATAGCTGCAACTTCATCATACATAAGCCACGCAGCGTCAAGACCGTAAAAAATCTTTTTCTCGCCATCGTTTATTATAAAATGAACAGCATCTTTACAGGTTGAATGATTAGCACTATACGCCGCAATATGATAGTTGCCTATCTGTTTTTCTGAGCCTGCTTGGAACTCAAAAAAATCAGCGGATGACAACTTTGAAATGGTTTCTACGTTATAATGGTCGCTATGCTTATGCGTATTGATAATATATTTTATTTTCGAAACATCCTTACCAAAACTCTCTAAAGCATCCATTACATCCGGACCCGGGTCTATCAAAAGACAATCGTCAATTAGTGCTGAAGAATTACGTCTAAAACCCTTCACTTCTTTATGTAATTTTATAGACCAATCAGCAGCGCCTGTTCCCAAAAAAAGTTATTTTCATGATAATTTCCTTTCGGCCGTAATCAAACAAACCTTATTTTAAAAATTCGATTATTTCTGCTCCTGATTGCAAAACAAAATCAGGCTTTTCAGGAGATTCTTCTAAAATTTCCTGAGTGGTTTCGCCACTCATAACAAGAATAGTTACCGTTCCTGCATTTATACCACTTTTTATGTCGGTATAAATTCTATCGCCTACAACTGCAGTTTGGGTCTTTGAGTAGCCTGTTTTTTCCATTGCGAGTTGTGGCATCAAAGCTTCGGGTTTGCCAATAACCACAGGTCTTTTGCCCGTAGCATTGTAAATCATATCGCAAACGCTTCCACAATCAGGCACGCTGCCAAATTCTGTTGGACATACATAATCGGGATTTGTCGCAATATACGGCAATTCACGGGTACAAAGCATATACGAAATATCGTGCAACTTTTTAAAATTCAGTTCGGTATCAAAACCCATAACGATACATTCAGTTTCGGCTGTATCTTCAGTCAAGACAAATCCCTCATTTGAAAGTTCATCTTTTAAAGACTGTGTTCCACAAACATATAACTTAGCATCAGGGTGATGATTTTTAAGATAAAAAACCGTCGCTTGAGAAGAAGTTATAAAATCTTCGTAATTAGCCTTGATTCCTAATTTTTGGAGCTTTAGAATATAATCCTTCACACTTTTAGAAGAATTATTAGTCATAAACATATATCTTGAGCCTGTGGCTTTTATAGTGTCCAATAATTCATTTGTAAAATCAAACACTCTATCGCCCAAATATAGTGTTCCGTCCATATCAAATAAAAACAATTTGACATTCTTCAAAGCTGATTTTTCCATATCAAAGCCTCTAAATAATATCTTTTGTTGCTATTATATCCGCACCATACAAATCATTGATGATAACATCACCGATTTTTACAGGTGCCAAAATGCTTTTCTTTCTTATCTCGCCCATTACTTCGAAAATTTTATCTTTAGGCACAGGGCAAGAAGTTTTAACACTTACCATAGTATCCTTGCGATTTGAAACCCTAACAATAGATGTAACCGTTCTTGTAGGAGCTGTGCATTCATCAATTCCGTACTTTTCGCCTTTTGGACACGCGTTGCCGGAAACCACACATTCTCCATTTTCCATTTCAACCGTAAGCATACAGCCTCTCGGGCATATAATACAAGTTAATTCCCTTTTCATTACAGTTCCTCCAATGATACGGTTATATCCTCTTGCGCTAACATGAGTTTTTCCTTTTTAATAGTGATTTTTTCCATTTCACCAGGTGCCGCTTTAAGTCTTACAGCAGTCGCTAAAACATTATCACCCGATTTAACCGTAAATCTCACCTTGCCAAAAGGTTCTGTGACTCTCATGAAAAGTGCAACATCGTCTTCAGATTGTGTATGTACTCTTTGTGGTAAAACATAACGCACGCCATTTGATGCTACGGTATTTAAAGTGTCACCTTTAATAAGCTGGCCCTTTACATAAGCAGCAGCGCCTTTTCCTGCGAGTTCTGCCTCGTCAGACACATAATCCACCAAATCGTGAACCTGCAAAACATTACCACAAGCAAAAATACCTTCTATTTCGGTTTGGCGATTTTCATCAACCAAAGCACCACTTGTAACTGCGCTTAACTTTATTCCTGCGCTATTTGTTAACTCATTTTCGGGTATAAGACCTACAGATAATAACAAGGTGTCACACTCTATGTATCGTTTAGTTTCTTCAATAACACGGCGATTTTCATCCACCTGTGCAATTGTTACACCCTCTAAACGTTTATTGCCGTGAATTTCAGCAACTGTTGTGCTTAAATAAAGCGGAATACCATAGTCTTCAAGACACTGAACAATGTTACGAGTAAGTCCACCTGAATATGGCATAATTTCGCAAACAGCTTCTACCTTTGCGCCTTCAAGTGACATTCTTCTCGCCATAATAAGTCCGATATCACCGGAACCTAAAATAACTACCTTTTTACCAACTGAATAGCCTTCGCAGTTAACAAGTTTTTGAGCTGTACCGGCACTGTAAACACCGGCAGGTCGACTACCGCTTATATTAAGCGCTCCTCGGCTTCTTTCTCTACAACCCATAGCGAGAATAACGGCTTTTGCCTTTAATTGTAAAATACCATCGCGATTTGTCGCAGTAACAACTTTGTCAGCACTTACATCTAAAACTGTACTTTCATAATACACCTTTATGCCACGATTTTCAACCATTTTTGAGTAAACCGCTGCATATTCAGGACCTGTGAGCTCGGTGCCTAATTTATGCAAACCGAAACCGTTATGTATACATTGGCGCAAAATACCGCCAAGTTGTTCCTCTCGGTCTAAAATTACGACATCTTTAATTCCATCATCATAAGCCGCTACAGCTGCAGCCATACCTGCAGGACCGCCTCCGACTACTACAACATCACATTCTATCATCTGTTTCACCTCTTACACTTTTCCGATAACCATTTCGGAGCCTTCGCCGTTTTTGGTTGCGTTTTCCATGAGCATATCATTTTGCTCAGCTATCAATCGCATAACATAAGGTCCGCAGAAGCCACCTTGACATCTGCCCATACCCGAACGAGTTCTTCTTTTCACTCCGTCAATATCACTTGCGGGTGGATTGCGTTTAATAGCATCTAATATTTCACCTTCAGTAACCGTTTCGCAACGACAAACAATTTTACCATATTCAGGATGCTCTTTTATGTATTCGCTCTTTTCTTCGTAACTCATTTCTCTGAAGAAATGTGGATTTTCTCTTTCTCCGTTAAAATCAGAATTCTCTTCGAGAGCAAGACCGATTTCTTTAAGTAGATCAACGGTATACTCAGCAATTGCAACGCATGACGAAAGTCCCGGTGAATCAATAGCAGCAACATTCACAAAGCCCTTTGCGCACTTGCTTTCTTCTATTATGAAGTCGCCGTTTTTCTCTGATGAACGAACACCTGTAAATGAAGTTATTACATTTCGGAAATTAACTGTTGGTACACTCTTACCTGCAAGTCTTATAACTGTGTCCATTCCGTCGATCGTTGTGTTCTTAGAATCAGGAGTTGGAACAACACTCGCAGTAGGTCCTGTGAGAAGATTTCCGTCTACTGTAGGAGAAACAAGGATACCTTTGCCCTCTTTTGAAGGAACCTGGAAAATAGTATGAGAAACGCGTGTTCCCTCGGTCTTATCAAGTAAAAGATACTCACCTGCACGAGGTATGATTTCGAAAGAATCATCGCCAACCATACGAGCAACCTTATCAGAAAAGCATCCAGCACAGTTTATGAAATATCTGGCTTTGATTTCTTCGCCACTGCAAGATTCAATGGTGAAAATATCGTCTTTTTTGCTTATTTGTTTGATTTCATAATTGCATTTGAGCGTAACGCCGTTATCCATAGCATTGCCTATTGCTGCAATTGTGAGTTCATAAGGACAAACTATACCAGCATTAGATACAGAAAGTACAGATGTGATATTTTCAGATAACTGAGGCTCTATTTCACGAGCCTTATCGCCACTTATAATTTCTAATCCTTTAATGCCGTTTTTTATACCTCTATCATAGAGTTCACGAACGGTTTCATCTTCACTTTCACTAAAAGCGCAAACAAAAGAACCATTTCTTTTGATAGGCACGTGAAGCATTTTGGCAGTATTGAAAAGCTTTTCAACACCTTCTGCATTAAGCTTTGCTTTTAACGTGTCTGGTTCGGGGTCGAAACCACCATGAACGATACCGCTGTTGGCTTTTGACGCACCACAAGCCACATCATTTTCCTTTTCTAAAACACAAACTGAAAGTTTGTATTTCGAAAGTTCTCTTGCTGTCATTGCGCCTATTACTCCGGCACCTGCAATTACCACATCATAAATCATTTATTTTTCTCCTTTACAAAAAAATAAACGGAAAAAGGCACACAGTATTTTACTGCGTTTCTTTTTCCGTATCTCTCAATCTCACGAAAATATATCAAGTTTTTAAATATACCAAAGTTCCTCTTTACCCGTTGATATTGCTTCTGCACCGTTTTTAAGCGCTTCGGTAACCTCTTGCTTGGCTTCTATAAGACCGCCTGCTATTACAGGGATTTTCTCGCCGACGAATCTTTTAATAACTTTACTTGCAATTCCGGGCATAATTTCAATTAAATCAGGCTTGGCAGATTCGAGCATTTCCTGTATACTGTCAACACCCTTGCTGTCGAGAGCGAAAAAACGTTGTACCGTAATCAATCCTGCATCGTTTCCGTAACGGATAATTTGAACTCGTGTACTTATTATTCCATCCACACCAAGGTTAGCAAGATATTCAACACCTATTTTATCCTTGCCAATTCCATCTGCTAAGTCAATATGTACAAATATCTTTTTACCCATAGAATGTACTTCTTTAACACTATCTGCGATTTCAAGAAGTGACACTTTAAGGTTGAAAATTATTTCAACCGGTGAACTTAATGCTTTAGATAACATACTATTGGGGACTGCCGCAATTACCGGACTTCTTTCGAAACAATCTCTAATTTCTTGCAAAGACATTATATAGCCTCCCCGAAATAAAAAGCAAGGGGTACAGTTGTCCTGTATTCCTTGCTTCTCTAAATCTCAGCATTTTTATTATATATTATTAATATATAAAAGTCAAGGTTTAAATAAAAACCTTACGTGCAAAAGTTTAATATTATCAAAACCATTTACAACCTTGCGTTTGTGGTGATTTTTTGTTATAATGATTGTAACGAAAAGCATATTTTCAACTAAGGAGCGTATCTATGAACTATTTAGAACAGCAAACCCATAAATATTTGGAGGCTTTAAGTCATTCTTACCCAAACAGACAAGCGGTATCGGGTGAAATAATCAACCTCAACGCTATCCTTAATCTGCCCAAAGGCACGGAACATTTTTTGAGTGACATACACGGCGAGCACGAGGCATTTTTACATATAAGACATAATGCTTCGGGGGTAATCCGTAATAAAATAGATATGCTTTTCGGGAAAAAATTAACTAAAAATGAGCGTGCAGAACTTTCAACCCTCATTTACTACCCCGAGGAAAAATTAGATGAATTGCGTACTAACATTAACCTTACTGAAGAATGGTATTTAATAACCCTGCACCGACTTTTAGATATTTTTAGGCTTGTAAGCAGCAAGTATACCCGTTCGAAAGTTAGAAAGCGTCTTAATGGTACAGTTGGCGAATATATGTATATTCTCGACGAATTGCTAAACAATGACTACGACGAACAAAACAAAGAGGAATACTATGAGAACATTCTTCAAACTATTATTTCTCTAGGTTGCGCCGAACAGTTTATATGCGCGGTTTGTTCGGGAATTAAAAGTTTGGTAATTGACCATCTGCACATCGTTGGAGACATTTTCGACCGAGGTGCCAGAGCAGATATCATTATTGACGAACTTATGAAAGAATATTCCCTTGATATTCAATGGGGAAACCATGATGTCTTGTGGATGGGAGCAGCAGCAGGCTCACGCACCTGTATTGCGACTGTACTTAACAATTCCATTACTTATAAAAACCTTGATGTTATAGAAATAGGTTACGGCATTTCTTTGCGACCTTTGGCACTGTTTGCTAACGAGGTCTATAAAAATTCGAATATTGAACATTTTATGCCAAAAAGCGGCTCACAAGGAGATTTTCTAAATCAAGACGATGATTCGCTAATTGCTAGAATGCATAAAGCAATCAGCATTATTCAATTCAAACTAGAAGGTCAAAATATTTTAAGAAACCCCGATTTCAATATGCAAGACCGACTTTTGCTTGACAAAATCGACTATTCAAACAATCAAATAACCATCGATGGTTCTACTTACACATTGCGTGATTACGATTTCCCGACCGTGGATAAAAACAATCCTTATGAGCTCACCGAACAAGAGTATGATATTATGCTATATCTAAAGAACGCATTTATCCGCTCGGAAAAATTACAGCGTCATATCAGATTTTTGTTTGAAAAAGGAGAAATTTGTACAGTATTCAACCGCAACCTTTTATTCCACGGCTGTATACCTCTAAATAAAGATGGCTCATTCATGTCATTCCCTGCAGCAGACGGAAAAAGTGGACGTGCACTACTTATTCACTGCGAGCAATTAGCAAGACAAGGATATTTTTCCACCGAGGGTAGCAACACAAAGCAAAAAGGACGAGATTTCTTATGGTTTTTATGGTGTGGTAAACATTCTCCTTTATGTGGCCGTGAAAAAATAACCACATTTGAAAGGTTGTTTATAGACGACCCCGCAGCTTGGGAAGAACCAAAAAATTCATACTACAATTTATATACCGACGAAAAAATTGTAACAAAAATTCTCGAAGAATTTTCACTTGGCGGTGAAGGCTCACATATTATTAACGGTCATGTACCCGTACAGCATAAAAAAGGTGAATTGCCTATTAAAGCAAACGGAAAATTGATAGTTATTGACGGCGGTTTTTGCCGTGCATATCAGTCAACTACGGGTATTGCAGGATACACACTAATTTACAATGCGCAAGGCATTAGGATTTCTGCTCACGAGCCATTTAAAGGTGTAGAAAACGCAATTAAAAATAACGTTGATATAGTTTCAGACACCGTCGTTTTCGAGCCATCATATAACACTATCAAAGTGCGTGATACTGATGTCGGAATACAAATTTCACAAAAAATCGATGATCTTACAGAGTTATTAAAAGCCTATGAATCAGGTATCATTAAAGAATCCAAAATCTAAGCATTTATTCAAATACATAAAAAGACTACTCGAAAGAGTAGTCTTTTTTAATTATTTATTGCTCAAATATGTATCTATTGAGGCGGCAGCGGTTTTTCCCGCTCCCATCGCTAAAATTACTGTAGCAGCGCCTGTAACGGCATCTCCGCCCGCATAAACACCCTCTTTTGTTGTCTGTAATTCTTTATTAACCATAAGACAACCCCATTTGTTGGCTTCAATACCCTTTGTGGTTGTTCTGATAAGCGGATTAGGTGATGTTCCCAAAGCCATTATAACCGACTCTACATCGAGAATGAACTCGGAGCCCTCAATCGCAACGGGACGGCGTCTGCCGCTTTGGTCAGGCTCACCGAGTTCCATTTTAACACACTCAAGTCCTGTCACTCTGCCGTTTTCATCAGAAATTACTCTAACAGGGTTACAAAGGAGCTTGAACTCAATCTCCTCTTCCTTAGCGTGGTGAATTTCCTCTTTTCGAGCGGGCATTTCAGCCTCACCACGACGGTAAACAATATATACGTGCTCGGCTCCCAAGCGTTTTGCACAGCGAGCCGCATCCATAGCAACGTTACCGCCACCAACAACAGCAACAGAGTTTACCTTTTTAATCGGTGTATCATAGTCGTTAAGATAGGCTTTCATAAGGTTTATTCGGGTTAAGAACTCATTAGCAGAATAAACGCCAACGCTTCCCTCTCCCTCAATGCCCATAAACATTGGAAGACCTGCGCCCGAGCCTATAAACACAGCCTCGTAGCCCATTTCCATGATTTCATCAACAGTCAAGGTTTTACCTATAACCATATTCGTTTTGATTTCAACACCTAAATCTTCAAGTCCCTTGATTTCATCGGCAACTATTGATTTAGGTAGACGGAATTCAGGAATTCCGTAAACCAAAACGCCACCAGGTGTGTGGAATGCTTCAAAAATGGTAACCTTATAACCAAGCTTTGCAAGGTCTCCCGCACAGGTAAGACCTGCAGGGCCGGCACCAATAACAGCAACCTTTTTGCCGTTCTGCTTAATTTCGGGAGTTTTCTTTTCACAGTTTTCTCTGTAATAATCTGCGGCAAAACGCTCGAGTCTGCCGATAGCAACACTCTCGCCCTTTATACCTCTTATACATTTACCCTCGCATTGACATTCTTGAGGACAAACTCGACCGCAAACAGCCGGCAAAGCGTTAGTCTCGCTGATTTTTAAGTACGCTCCCTCGAAATCACCATCAGCTATTTTCTTAATAAAATCAGGGATTTGAACATTAACAGGACAACCTGCAACACAAGGCATATTTTTACAGTTAAGGCAACGATTTGCCTCTTCAATCGCCATTTCGGGAGTGTAACCTAACGAAACCTCTTGGAAGTTCTTGTTTCGGATATCGGGAGCCTGTTCAGGCATTGGAGTTTTTATAAGCGACATATTAGCCATTTACCTTAGCCTCCAATCTGCAAGCGTGTGCTTCCTCTTCCTTATAAAATCCGTTTCTGCGCATCAATTCATCAAAATCAACCAAATGACCGTCAAAATCGGGACCGTCAACACAAGCAAACTTAACTTGTCCACCAACAGTTACACGGCATCCACCGCACATTCCTGTGCCGTCTATCATAACAGGGTTTAAGCTTACAATTGTCTTGATATTTTGTTCCTTGGTGGTTTTTGCAACAAATTTCATCATAGGAACCGGACCGATAGCTATTACCAAATCATAGGTTTCCTTAGAAATCAAATCTGCCAAAACATCAGTAACAAAGCCCTTGTGACCGTATGAGCCATCGTCGGTTGTTACATAAAAGTTATTTGATACTGCTTTCATTTCATCCTCAAGAATAACGATATCCTTGTTTCTAAAACCTGCAATAACAGTAGTGTCAACACCCATATTATAAAGTGCTTTTGCTTGTGGGTATGCAATAGCGCAGCCTACACCACCGCCGATTACTATAGCCTTTTTAGGACTGCCAAACTCTGTCGGGCAACCTAAAGGACCTACGCAATCTGCTATGCTGTCCCCTACATTAAACTGAGCTAATTTCTTGGTTGAAAGGCCAATTGCCTGAAAAATAATTGTAACAGTACCATTTTCACGGTCGAAATCTGCAACCGTTAACGGTACTCTTTCTCCTTTTTCATCTGTTCTTACAATAACGAACTGTCCTGCCTCTACCTTTTTAGCTATAAAGGGTGCGTCTATCGTTAAAGCAGTAACATCTTGATTTAAAACTCTTTTATCTAATATTTTATACAACTTAAAACACCTCAAAAATCCAAAGCCGCTTTTAATTCCTCTGTTTTATCTGTCTTTTCCCAAGGCAACTCCACGTCTTTTCTGCCAAAATGACCATAAGCAGAGGTGGCTGTGTAAATAGGCGCACGAAGTCCTAATTTTTCAATAATAGCAGCGGGACGAAGGTCAAATACCTTTTTAACAGCATCGGCAATCTTTTCGTCGCTGACTTTACCTGTACCAAAGGTTTCAACCATTACAGAAACAGGTTTTGCAACACCAATAGCGTATGCTAACTGAATTTCACATTTCTCTGCAAGCCCTGCAGCTACGATGTTTTTAGCAACATAACGGCTAGCATAAGCCGCAGAACGGTCAACCTTAGTCGGGTCCTTACCCGAGAAAGCACCACCGCCGTGACGAGCATAACCACCGTATGTGTCAACAATGATTTTTCTGCCTGTAAGACCTGTATCGCCCTGAGGACCACCCACAACAAAGCGTCCTGTGGGGTTAATGTAGATTTTGGTATCTTCATCCAAAAGATTCTCAGGGATTACGGGTTTTATAACCTTTTCCAAGATATCTTTGCGCAACTGGTCAAGTGTTACATCTTCCTTGTGCTGAGTAGATACTACAACAGCATCAATTCTTGTAGCAACACCATCGTTATACTCTACTGTTACCTGAGTTTTTCCGTCGGGACGGAGATATTCAAGTTCACCCGATTTTCTAACATTTGTGAGTTTAATTGCCATTTCGTGTGCCAAGGAGATAGCAAGCGGCATCAATTCTTCAGTTTCGTCACAAGCAAAGCCAAACATCATACCTTGGTCACCGGCACCGTGAAGATTATATTCATCATCTTCACCTTCCTTATACTCAAGAGAATTATCAACTCCCATAGCAATATCAGGTGACTGTTTGTCGATTGATGTAAGAACAGCACAGGTTTTGCCGTCAAAACCGGCTTCGGGGCTATCATAACCGATATAGCAAAGAGCGTCTCGCACAATTTGCGGTATATCAATCTGGGCAGTGGTAGTAATCTCACCCATAACATTTATCATACCTGTAGTCGCAAAGGTTTCGCAAGCAACTCTAGCATTTTTATCCTGCGATAAAATCGCATCCAAAACAGAATCCGAAATTCTATCGCAAACCTTGTCGGGATGACCCTCTGTTACAGATTCAGATGTAAATAAAAACTTTTTCATAATAACTTCCTCTTTTTTAATATAAAAAACCGCTCCAAAAAGAAGCGGTCAGAAAACAAACCTCATCTTTCGGTTAAACCGTCGGATTTAGCACCTTGAATAACAGGTTGCCGGGCTTCACAGGGCCGATACCCTCCACCACTCTTGATAAGGAACTGTATTTAATTCTCTATTATTTTATCATATTATATAAATTTGTCAATAGAAAAATGTTGCCACTAACTATGTAAAGTATCAAAAAAGGGCACTTTCGTGCCCTTTTTATTAAATGTTACTTAGAATATTTTTCACGTGCTACATAGCTTGTATGTAGGTCGTGGTGAGCCTTATGACCGCCAAAACCGTCATACCACTCGCTGTAAAGAGTCTTTACAACGGGAGACTCGTGTGACTTTCTAATGCTCATTGCAGCATCTTGGTCGTAGAGAGCCTTGGCACGAACAGCCTTAAGGTCAACAGTATCACGAACGCTTTGAGGTTGGATAGGCTGACCGCCGCCGTTTACACAACCGCCGGGGCATCCCATAATCTCAACGAATACCCAACCGTCAGGATTGCCGCTCTTCATTCTGTCCATAACAACCTTAGCAGCTGCTGCACCGCTTGCTACAGCAACCTTAATATCGCTGCCGTTAATATTAACAGTAGCTTGTTTGAGACCCATTGTTCCACGAACAGCAGTAAAGTCGATTTCTGTATTATCCTTACCTGTTAACCAGTCATTAGCAGTTCTGAGAGCTGCCTCCATAACGCCACCGGTAGCACCGAAGATAACAGCAGCACCTGTATCATCACCCAAGGGAGAATCAAACTCTTCATCGGGAAGTGCTGTGAAGTTAATACCTGCACGCATAATCATACGAGAAAGTTCACGTGTGGTGATAGCAACATCAACATCAGGAACTCCTGCAGCAGACTGGTCATCACGACCGATTTCAAATTTCTTAGCAGTACAAGGCATTACAGATACACAAACGATATCCTTAGCGTCAATTCCCATCTTTTCAGCATAGTAGGTCTTGATTACAGCACCTGCCATTTGCTGAGGAGATTTACAAGAAGAAAGATGTGAAATCATATCAGGATAATAGTACTCACAGAACTTAACCCAACCTGGTGAGCAAGAGGTAATCATAGGAAGAACGCCGTTATTATTGATACGCTCTACTAATTCACTTGCTTCCTCAACGATAGTAAGGTCAGCAGCAAAGTCGGTGTCAAATACCTTATCAAAACCAAGTCTGCGCAAAGCAGCAACCATTTTACCCTCGACATTAGTGCCAACAGGCATATCAAAACACTCACCAAGAGTAGCTCTGATAGAAGGTGCAGTCTGAACAACAACGTGTTTGGTAGGATCCGCTAAAGCAGCCCAAATCTTATCAGTATCGTCTTTTTCAACCAAAGCGCCTGT
>JAZOQF010000076.1:0-8037 GCA_045655905.1 Acutalibacteraceae bacterium
CACCGAAATTGAGTGGGCTTCCATAAGGGTGCGGTTGCCGATGAACAATAGGCGGTTATCAACCCAACCCGAAATTCCCAATGATTCTTCGTATTTCACCGTGTCGGAATCGGGAAAAACATCTATGTTACTGTTTCCTGCTATTTTTTTGAATATAGGTGCGAGTGGACTTTGCATAGCCTCTGTCAAGGATGCTGCTCTTAAAATTATATCCTCTAAGTTGTTGTCGGAAAGCACCTGCATTTGATGCAGTGTTACCGTTCCGGCGGGGAAAATATCCTTAGAGTTAATTACTACAGCATTTGCTTCCTCGATAAATTCAGCGGCTGTTTTACCCGAAATCATAGCACCCTTACTTGCGAGCTTTTTGGCGCTGTGATAGAGCGGTAAGACGTCAATTAAGAAAATCGACGGTAAAGCCGAAAGGCAAAGTATGGCAGAAGCCGAGTAGAAACCATACACTGCGCCACGATAAAATACGGAGGCCACAACACCTGTTAAAACTGCAAGTAAAAGAGAAAGAACAGTAATAATATTGGCTTTTCCGTTTAGGAATGTTCCAAATGAATAATGCTTTATAAAGTCCTCTGTAAGTTCTGTTTTCTGGGTAGCGGCTATAAGGGTTTCGCCTTCTACTGCACCTTTTGTCATAGCCATTGTTATAGCAGGGTCATTTATCAATGTTACAGCATTTTTAGGTTGTGAATTAAAAATCTGTTTAAAGGAACGAAGTTTTGCTGAAACGTTTAAAAATCTCTTAATCGAGTTAAATGACAGTATGATGAGAAGTAAAATTTGCATATAAAGCACAATTTCACCTTTCATAATTCCAAAAACAGAATAAAGGGTAACGCTAAGCGCTGCAAGACTGGTATTTACTCCACTATTTGTTGAACGCTTAAATATTTTACCAATCTCTGCAAAGCTTTTAAAATTTAAAACCATTGCCGCCAAGGTAAGCACCGAGGTAACAATCATAACCGCTTTGGTGTGGGTTAATATTACATTTGACATAAAAGGGAGAGCGAAAAAGCAGGTCAAAAGGGTTAGCAAAATACTTCCCCACATTGTGAAGAATGCAGTTTTCTTTTCACGTGCCATTGATTTAAGCAATGCTCTGCCGGACGCATAATCAACGTATTCCTGTTTTGGGATAAATTCTTCAAATTCGCTTTTTTCAAGTTTCACTTCTTCTGTTTCTGTGGGGGTAACATCACTCACTTTAAGAAGTTCGCCTGTAAAGTCGATAGACCTTGTATGCGAGCTGATAACAATTTTAGATGCATTTTTTTCAATGTCAGCTATAGGGGTAAATGTTATTGTTTGATTATCCGTTTTAGTGTCACTTTCAATATTGTAAAGTGGGGAGTTGTTTATATCTATATCTGAAATAACGGGAATTTTAGGTTCTTGAGGTTCGGTAATTGTTTGTGGAGGTGCAACCTTTGTTTCGGTTTTAGGAGTTGCAGGTGCCGTTTTTGGAATTACTACTGTTTCCGTTGTGGTTTTTGGAACCTCGTCAAACGAAATACCGTATTCCTTGGACAGTTTTTCTAATGTGCGGTTGCTGTCTTCCCTTAGAATTTCAGCAACCGATGCCAATTCGTACAATGGCTTTGCGTCTTGTGATGTGTTGTTTCCGTTTTCATCCAAAATATATGGTAAGCACTTGTCCAAAAGGCTTTTGGTGGCTTTTTTAGGTTTTGGTGGTTCTGAAATCTTTTGTTCGGGTATTTCTTGCGGTTCGGGGTCGGTGCTTTCAGTTGCAACAGATTCCTCTAAGGTTACGCTTGTAACCTTTTTAAGCAAGGAGTCTAATGCCGAACGGGGAGAAGAGGTTTCTGAATTTGTTTTAAGTATCTCGTCGGCGGTTAAAGCATCGGGGTGACGAAAATCACCCTGTCCGAATTCTTTACTTTCAAATTCAGCGGAGTTGTCATTTTTTATTTCGGGGCTCATTTTAATCTCCTTTTGTTTACAACTTCATACATAAGCACACCCGCCGCCACCGAAGCATTAAGAGAATTGATTTTGCCAAGCATTGGCAAACTGATAATTCTGTCACACTTTTTAGCGGTAAGAGTACCAATTCCTTTTCCTTCGTTTCCAATTACCAAAGCTACAGGCAGATCAAAATCTATGTTGGCATAATCCTCGCCATCCATATCTGCTCCCATTACCCAAACACCGTTTTCTTTAAGTTCTTCAATGGTAGTGGGAATATTTGTAACACGGGCAACCTTCATATATTCAAGCGCACCGCTTGCCGATTTTGCAACGGTAGCGTTAAGTGAAGCGCTGCGTCTTTTAGGAATAATGATTCCGTGAACGCCGGTGGCTTCAGCAGTTCTTATGATAGCACCTAAATTATGGGGGTCTTCTATTTCATCGCAAACGATTATAAAAGGTTTTTCGTTACGGGTCTTTGCTAACTCCAAAATTTCTTCTACTGTTGCATATTCTTGAGAGGCGAACATAACTGCAACACCTTGGTGGTTTGCGCCGCCGCAATAGTAGTCAAGCTTTTGAGGGCTTACTTCTTTTATTAAAATACCCCTTGCGTTGCATTTTGCAATAATGGCGGTAACTGAGCCACCGCTAACCCCATGGGCAACTAAAAGACGGTCGATTTCTCTGCCTGAGCGTACTGCCTCTAAAACAGGATTTCTACCGCAAATTATATTGTTTTGTTGCATTTCGTCTTTATTTTCCATTTTTGTTACCATTCCAAATTCATTTAAACATAAATATACACAATAATTATACCATATATTCTGTAAATTTCAAATAGTAAATTATAGTTTTTTTATCATCTAAAAACAAAACTGACTCCGCCCGAAAACGAAGTCAGTTTGTTGCTAAAATAGTGTTTATTTGCTTAATGCGTTAAGTAGTATATTGCGAAGAAGGTTTTTGTCTTCTGCATCGATATAACCGTCGATATTCAAATCGGCATTAACGGTATTGATGTCTGCTGTCTTCTCATTCAAATACAATCCTACACGTAAAAAGTCTGCTATATCTACAGCATCATTACCATTAGCATCACCTTCGGTGAATTTAACGAAGGTTACTGTAACATCACCTGTGCTTAATGTATATAGACCGTCAGCGTTAGGAACAAGTCTCTTTCCGTTAGCGCAAGGAGTAAGACCTTCTGCATCACTCTCAATTCTGAAACCAAGAGGTTTTCCTGCAGAGGTGCTGTCGGTTGCAGTTGAGCTTGCTTCAAATACAGGTGTTGCCTTACCATTTGAAACTTTTATTTTATAGTTTGCAGGGCTGCTTGATGGAATCTGTGCATTTACAGTGTTTGCAAGCTCGGCGTTATTGAGTATAACCATCGAAGTCGCAGATTCGCCACCGTAGTTTCTCTTTACACCGAAACTTCGCATTGAAGTGGAAATTTTGCCGGAGTCAGTCTGTGATATTTCCTTACAGTTCACTACAATTGCGGCAGCACCCGGATTTTCAGTTGAGGTATTGTTGTCAGTTGAATAGTTTCCAAAGAAAACATCCTTTGTAAAATCACCGCCGTTAATTGTGTAAATAACGTTTCCGTAACGTGAACCGCCTCGATATGCATTCGGAGATACAATGCTAAATGTTCCACCATTGAATGTATAGTTTACATCACCATAGCCTTTAAAATTACCGCTGGAGTGTGTATTATAAACATCGTATACATTACTAAATGTTCCTGCGTTAAATACATAATTGACATGTCCTTGGTGGGTAGAGGTGCCGGAACTATAACCACCTACAGATGCGGCAATAGTATAAATAGCATCTTTTGCGGAGAAAATAGCATTTGTTCTGCCGAAATTTTTACCGGTAGTGACAGAGTATAAGGGAGCCACGTTGATATTATTTGTCTTATCGGCATGCATCACAACATTTTCGCCAAATGTAAGGGTATAACCGTTTGTTGCATACAAGTAAATATCTTTAGTTGCTTTAATGCTGAGGTTTTTAAGAGTTACATTTCCCTTAGCAAATGCGAAGTTATTAGCCGACACGGTTATTATATTTTGTGCGCGAAGTTCGTCGGTGTCGCCTATACCTACAACTTCAACATCACCGTGTGTTGCTGTACCATCTACAAGTGAATTGAACTCGCCTTGGAAATAGATTATTCCGCCCTCTAGTCCTAAGGCATCGAATGCAGCTGAGAAGCCAGTGTATACTTTTTCGGCTTCACCTTCTAATGTGGTGCCGTCAGGTAATGTGACAGTTCCTGTTGAATTAACATATACAGATTTTGGCTGAGGGAAGTTTATTGTTACATCGCCTGTCGGTATAGTGTAAAGTCCTTGTGCATTGGGTACTAATTTTTCTCCATCGATTTGCGGAACGATACCAGGTGTATCGCTTTCCAAACGGAAACCGAGTAGTTTTCCGGCAGAGGTGCTGTCGGTTGTGGTAGCACTTTTTTCAAATACAGGTGTTGCTTTACCGTTCAAAACTTGTATTTTATAGTTTGCAGGGCTGCCTGATGCAATCTGTACATTTACATCATCTGCTTTTTCGGCGTTATTAAGTATAACCATTGAGGTGTCTGAGTTGCCTGCATAACTTCCTATTTTACCGACATTTATTTTTGAAGTGTAAAGTTTGCCTGCGGTTGTTTTGGAAATTTCATTACAATTCACAATGATTGCGGTGTGGCCTGGATTTGAAATGGTTGCATTATATGTTAACTGGCTTCCAAAGTAAATATCTTTTGTAAAGGTACCACCGTTAATGGTGAAAATAACGTTTCCGTAGCGAGAACCGGCACGTACAGAACCGGTATATACGGTTGTGTATGTTCCGCCGTTAAAAGTATAGTTTACATCACCATAGCCGTTGTTGTGTGCACCTGCGGCGGAACTGGTGTTATAGGCACCGCCATATACACTAGCAAAGGTTCCAGCATTAAATACGTAATTGCTGCTTCCTGTGAAAGATGCTGAACTACCATAACCTGCCATAGATGAAACGATACTATAAAGAGCATCTTGTGAGGAGAACACAAAGTTTGAAGCTACCGGGTTTGTCGAATGTGAAGAAGCGTGAATGTTTTTTCCGTTTGACGTAATAACTGATACGCCGTCACCGAAAGTTAGGGTATAACCACACGCATTCATGAATATTTCGCTAGCACCGCTTGGGCGTTCATAGCAAATATTTAGATTTTCGAGGGTTACGTTTCCGTACTTAATTATGTGACTGGCTTGTGCTGTTACATACAGTATGTTTGTATCGCTGTTGCCTAAACCTATAACCTTAACATCGCCGTGAGGTGTTGTTCCGTCCTTAAATACGTCGAAATTACCTTGGAAATAAATGGTTCCACCTTTTCTTCCTAAGGCATTAAATGCGTCTGCAAAACTGGTGTATGCCTCATGGTCAACAAGGTCCGGGGTGGTCAAAAGTCCTGATTTATGAACATAAACAACCTGTTCGCCGTCTTCACCTTCTGAAACACTCGGTGTCTCGGTAGTTGATAATCTAATGGAACTTACTTTAACTGAAGCACTTGATATGCCCGAGGTATCCAGACTGGCAGAAGAACTAAATGGACAAAACTCCAAACGTGACCAGAAGGATTCGGGGGTTGCTCCGGCTGAAGCCGCAAATTCGGCATAAGCGCCAAGGTCAATTACCGCTGTTTGCCATTCTCCCTTTGTCAATGTATCGGAGTGATAATATTTATCAGAAATGCTTGACATTGAGGAGGTTTGACGAGCGAGCATACTAAAGTAATCATAGGGTAGAGTGGTATCCTCGTCTATGTAATAATCAACAAATAAATACTTGTATTTTCCGATAGGTGCGGGATTTGCTGAAAGGGGAGTTGCTGTACAAACAAGCCTTATAGCTTTAAGGGATGCATGAGTCTGATTTTCGACAGGCTTCATAATATATGAACCGTCGTCGCTTGCAGTAATGTTCGCATTCACATTGCTGGTGCTTGAAACGAATTTTTCAATCAGTTCGATTTCGGGATAAATTTCAACAAGTTCAATATCAGGATGCTCAATAGGTGTAATGTCACTTTCGCCGTTCCATAAAACACGGCAAATTCTCGCTTTTGAGCCATAATTGCTTCCCTCAACTGAAACCTCAACATCGTAGGTTGCATATTCTAAGTCACTTGATACAACCCATGCGCCAGGGAGCCAGTCGCTTGTGCCACCAAAGACTTGAGAACTTTCAACCACAAGGGTGCGAGTGTCACCCTCAACTTTATATACCTTGGCAGTAACCTTACCACCCTCATTTGTACCGGTGCGCCAAAAACCTAAAGAGTTGCCTGTGAAACGGAATGCAAAAGAAGCACCGACAAAGTTCGAAATCATGGTTCCTTTACGGGCAGAAACAGTTCCGGGGTCATTGTTAGTAGGAAGAACTTCTTGCCAACCGGAAACAAGGTCTTCGTGACCTTTAAAAAGGTCAGCCATTCGTATATTACGCGGACTAATCTTTATATACTTTTCAAAGCCCTCATTGAAAAACGGTGTAACGTCATCAATTTTGTCTTTGTTTTCGAGATTTGGAATGTTTTCTACATTTGTGTTTCCGGCAGCAGCTGCTGCATCAAATCTTCCGTTAAGATAGTTTATTATAGTATCGGTATAACCTTCGTAACCAAGGTCGGTTGGATGAACAGAGTCGATAAAGTATTGCATCCAAGTTTTATTTGATGCATATCCGTTAGCGGTGATATTTGCCACAGTTGGATCTGTTGAAATCAGGTCATCAACTAAATCACGACCAACATATAAATACGGAATGTTATAATGTCTTAAAACAGCACGTTCTGCCGAAAGGATTGGATATCCTTCGTGGTTAATGCGATTTAAGTATGCCGAACCGGTAGTGAATAGAGCAATTATTTCACAGTCGGGTGCATATTTGTAAATCTGACGAATTATTGCCTCGTACTCAACTGCAGGGGCAATAACTTCATTGCCGTTTTCGTCCTTATATGTACGGGAGATGGAATCGCCGGCACCTGCATCATTAAAGGTGAATTCAAGAAAAACAACATCGGGAGGAGCGTTGTCAAGTCCGACATCTTCAAAAACTCTGTGTATTCCGAAATATGATGCTGTTGCTCCGAACGCAGCATTGATGTTTTTGATAAGAATACCATTTGTTGGCTCGGCGTCATATTCGTCGTGGTTTGTTGGGTACAGCACTCTGTTTTCCACAGCAACGCCGGGATTCATTTCTTTTACAGTCTCTGTAATATACTTGCCAACAAGACCTCTCCAAGAGGTGACGTCTTTATCGCTAGCACCCGAACCGTTGGTTATAGAACCACCTAAGTAGGCGACATTAAGCGAATCACCATCTTTCAGGGCGCTAAGTTTGTTGTAGAAGTTAGAGAGTCTGCCGTCTTGCTCCATGTACGAAGTATAGGCTGCCTCGTTTCCACCTTCCTCTAAGTCATTGTTGTCGTAATTCGGTGTCGCAGCAAGAACTGTGCTTCCTGCAAACGGTATTGCAGAAAGTAGAATTACTATAGACAACAGTAACGAAAAAAGTCGCTTATTTTTCATTGAAAATTCTCCCTTTCGGTTAATTATAAAATTAATTCATAGTCATTATAATCGCTACAATGATTTTTTGCAAGTGATAATCGGTCTAAAATGGTAAAATCGGACGATTTTTTTGTTTTGGCAGAGAATAATAAAACGGTAGACAAAAAGGAAAATGCGTGGTAGAATCTGTATAGTATATATATTAGGTGAAATTCAAGGCATCAAATGGCTGTTTGTATGGAAATATTTTAATTTTTTGGAAAGGAATGGTGGTAATTATGAATTCGGATTTTTTTGTACAGTATTTCAACGGATGGGGTAATTATGGATTTCATTCACATGACAAAATCGAGCTTGTATTAGTCCGTCGTGGTACGATTTCGGTCTGGACTGAAAAGAATTCCTTTATTCAAAAAGCACCATGCTGTATTATATACAAAAAGGGTTGCCAACATATGCAACAGAACTCTGACACCGAAAAATATGAGCGATATTGTATTCAATT